>QHXG01000851.1:0-1220 GCA_003222845.1 Acidobacteriota bacterium
CATCGATAGACAACACCCGCACGATCTCTTCATGGAATTGTCCGCGCAATACACGGTGCCCCTGGGCGAAAAAGGATCGTGGTTTACTTACTTCGGTTATCCCGGCGAACCCGCACTGGGACCGCCCGCATTTATGCACAGAGCATCGGCTGCGGAGAATCCCTCGGCTACCCTTTCGCATCACTTGCAGGACTCGACGCACATCAGCTTTGGCGTCCTGACCACGGGCATAACCTATCGCGGCTTCAAGTTGGAAGGAAGTATATTCAATGGACATGAACCCGATGAAAACCGCTACAACTTCGAGGCTAACCGCTGGAATTCGCGGTCCGCACGTTTGAGTTATGAGCCAAACGACAACTGGTCGTCAATGCAGGTATCGTATGGTTTTCTTCGCAGTCCGGAAGCATCTGAGCCTACGACTGACATTCGCCGCGTAACCGCTTCAGTGCAGTACAACAAACCATTGAAACGAGGCAATTGGGCATCCGCTTTCATCTGGGGACGAAACCACACCAGTAGTCCAGGTGAGGTGCACAATCTCAATGGGTACACGGCTGAATCAACCGTGAACTTTCTCGATAAGAACTACCTTTACACGCGGCTTGAATTGGTTGACAAGAATGAACTGCTCCGCGCAAGTGACCGTGCGCTCCTGGGAATCAAGGATAACCATCCTTCATTTCGGATCGGCGCTTACACATTTGGCGGTGTCCGTGATATCTGGAATACCAGGAAGGTCTCGATGGCAATCGGCAGCGATCTGACTTTCTACTCAAAGCCCTCCGTGCTCGATCGACTCTACGGCAACAATCCTTTGTCGTGGCGGCTGTTCCTGCGCCTGCGACCAAGCAAGATGGAGATGGGGCAGATGCACGGAATGCACGGCGGAATGAATATGCCGACTAATCCGCCAACAAAACCATAGGAGAAACGAAAGGAGCAACGTGCGAAAAATAATTCTTTCAGTTATCTCGACGCTGGCTGTGGTTGGTTTGCTAATTGGCGGTCTCCTCTGGTACGTGCGTGGGGAAGGATTCAGTGCCCGTGAGCAGCCTACGTGGATGGAGCGAACGATGGCGCGGAATGCCCGTAGGATTGCGACGCCTGCGGGTGCTAAGGCCTTGATGAATCCGCGTCAGCAACAAACTGCCGACATGATCGCCGAAGCCGACGAACATTTCGTCGAGCACTGCGGAATCTGTCATGGAATCGATGGG
>QHXG01000851.1:1261-2126 GCA_003222845.1 Acidobacteriota bacterium
ACACTCAGCAACTCAGCGATGGCGAAGTCTATTACATTATTAGCAACGGCATCCGACTAACGGTATGCCGGCGTGGCGTTTTGAAGATAAGCCGGAAGCGATCTGGGATCTCGTAAGTCTGATTCGTCGTCTGCCGAAGCTGTCGCCCGACGAGTTGCAGCGCTTGCAGAAGGCGGCGCGCGAAGCCGGTGGCGAACTGAGTGAGCAAGCGCCCGAGCCTGAGAAGAAAGAAACGGGTGAGCCGGCCAAGGAAGGTGAGACGAAACCCAAACACGCATGTTCACAAGCACTAATGCTGGTTGAGCATAAGAGGGAAATAAGTTTGTTTGAATATAGGTTGTAGTCGAATTTGAGAGGTGATGCGATGAGTTCTTCTTTCGCGGGATTTGGTTTCCTGCTTGGCTACATCGTGCTGGTAGGAACAGCATCGTTCCTCGAAAAATTCAGCATGAAGCAGTTGAACCCATATCAGGTGAACTTTCTCATGGCGATCGGGATGGCAGTTACGGCAGTGCCCGCGCTGTGGTTCAAACAAGGAAGTCTCACTGTTCCGACAAAAGCTTTGCCGCTAGGCGCGCCTATCGGCCTGTTGATGGCGGTCGGTTCAATCTGCTTCGTGCTGGCGCTATCGGAGCTTCCTGTAGGGTTGGCGACCGCGATTTCAACCAGCTATGTGTTGCTGGTGTTATTCCTTTCCTGGCTGTTCCTCAGTGAGAGCCTGAGTTGGATGAAGATCGCGGGCACCTTAATGACGATAACTGGAGTAGCGTTGCTCTCGTGGCAAAAAAAGTAATGCGCGAGGAAATCGATTTTGAAGGGAAAGTAACTGCCCCAGATGATACCCAGAATCTCAGCCACGAATTTC
>QHXG01000851.1:2144-2341 GCA_003222845.1 Acidobacteriota bacterium
ACCTGTTCACGCCTCTGGACCAAGCCATCCACTCTCGATTCTATTTACGGAAATAATCCGGTTTCCTGGAGATTGTTTGTGCGTCTTCATCCTGCCCAAATGAAAATGGACAAGCACGCAATGCACGACGTGCACAAGTGATATGAAATGATCTCGCTATTGCGTCGGGAATATCAATTCTTTTCGGTCAAGTCTCG
>QHXG01000489.1 GCA_003222845.1 Acidobacteriota bacterium
CGCCGCTTACTGCAGAGTCAGACACTGCGTTGGCGTAGGCAACGGATTGGACGCTCTCCATTTGATCATTCGCGCGTTGGATATCGGCCCGGGCGATGAGGTGCTGGTGCCGGCCAATACCTATATAGCGACCTGGTTGGCGGTGTCGCACGCGGGTGCTAGCCCAGTTCCCATCGAACCTAATGAGAGGACTTACAATATCGATTCAAGCCGTATTGAAGGGGCAATCACAGAGCATACGCGCGCGATAATCGCCGTTCACCTGTACGGCCAGCCCGCCGACATGGACCCAATCAATGAAATAGCATCTCAGTATGGTCTCAAAGTGATCGAAGATGCGGCCCAGGCACATGGCGCACGTTACAAAGAAAACCGCGTGGGCGCGCTGGGAGATGTCGCAGGCTTTAGCTTTTATCCTGGGAAAAATCTCGGAGCATGGGGTGACGCCGGCGCGGTCGTGACCAACGATGACGCATTGGCTCGACGCCTTCGTGTTCTAAGTAACTATGGATCGCAGGTCAAGTACTACAATGAGAGGAAAGGCTTCAATTCTCGCCTTGATGAACTCCAAGCGGCCGTCTTGCGGATCAAGCTGACAAAACTCGATGAGTGGAATGAAAGGCGCAAACGGAGCGCTGCAGAGTATTTGCAAATGCTCGAGGGATCATGCGACCTGACCCTTCCTTACCTACCCGACTGGGCCGATCCCGTCTGGCACCTGTTCGTCGTGCGGCACCCTAAACGCAACTTACTTCAAGAATACTTGAACCAGAAGGGTGTTGGCACGTTAATCCATTATCCTTTGCCTCCACACTTGCAGGCAGCGTATGCTGAACTTCGCTACGAGCGTGGACAGTTTCCAATTTCGGAACAGATGGCGGACGAGGTCCTAAGCTTGCCAATGAGCAGTCATCTTTCGGCGTTGGAACTCGGACACGTGGTGCAAAAACTATCGACTTTCAGGTAAGCTTCAGCGTCAGAATCCCATCATGATCGCCGAACGCGCTGTAAATCACTCCCTGCTTGTTACACCTTATGGTGGCAACTTGGTAGATCTTTTGGTCCCGGTCGAGGAACTGGATGAACTCAGATCATATGCGAGTCGGCTCCCTTCGCTTCAGATCTCCGAGCGGTCAGTGTGCGATCTTGAACTAATGGCTTGCGGCGCCTTGTCTCCGCTCGATCGTTTTGTTGGCAAAGAGGAGCATCAGCGCATCCTCGATGAAATGCGCTTGCGCAGCGGCCATATATTCTCTATTCCCGTGCCGCTGCCGGTGAATCCCTCTCCGGAGCTTCATTTGGACAGTGAGCTTGCCCTACGCAGTGTGAAGAACGAGTTGCTCGCGATCCTAACGGTTGAAGAGATCTACGAGTGGGATAAAACTGAGGTCGCGAAAAAAGTCTTTGGCACACAGGACCCGAAACACCCTCTGGTGGCCGAGATGCAGCATTGGGGCCGGCTCAATATCGGCGGACGTGTTCGTGTGCTGCAACTGCCACGCTATTACGATTTTCAGGATTTGCGCCTGACGCCCTCAGACGCAAGAGCAAAACTAGAGGCCTTGGGCCGTCCGAACGTCGTTGCGTTTCAAACCCGAAACCCATTGCACCGCGCGCACGAAGAATTGACTAAGCGCGCGATGGCCCAGGTGGATGGCACACTCCTGCTGCATCCCGTGATCGGCATGACAAAGCCTGGCGATGTAGATCATTACACGCGGGTGCGCACCTATAAGGTCCTCACAGAGCGTTATTACGAGCAGGGGCGAATCTTACTTGCGCTATTACCGCTGGCTATGCGTCTGGCGGGGCCAAAGGCAGCACTCTGGCACGCGCTAATAAGGCGCAACTACGGCGCGAACTATTTCATTTTAGGCAGGGACCCCGCCAGCCCAGGCGCCGACTCGCGGAATCGTCCTTTTTACGGACCGTACGACGCGCAGGAATTGGTTGAAAAATATAGCGAAGAGATAGGGGTCCGCGTCATACCCTTTCAAGAATTAGTCTACAACCCGGAATCAGATCGCTATGAAGAGAACTCCGGAGCAAACGGCAAGGCGATTTCTGGAGCTCAGGTTCGCGGATATCTTAATCGAGGTCAGGAGCTGCCATCTTGGTTCACGCGCCCTGAGGTAGCTCAGATTCTTTCTGAGTCCTACCCGCCCGTGCATAAACAGGGCTTCTGCGTCTGGTTTACCGGATTGAGCGGTGCCGGTAAATCAACTACGGCCGAGATCTTGACCAAGTTGCTGCTTGAACACGGTCGTCGAGTAACGTTGCTCGACGGCGATGTGGTGCGCACACATCTTTCGAAGGGCCTCGGTTTCAGCAAAGAAGATCGAGATACAAACATCCGGCGGATCGGCTTCGTCGCGGCCGAGATCGTCCGGCACGGCGGTGTGGCTATCTGCGCCGCCGTGAGTCCGTATCGCGACACGCGCAATGACATTCGCAATAAGGTCGGAGTCGATCGCTTTATTGAGGTGTTCGTCGACACACCTCTCGAAGTGTGCGAACAACGAGATATCAAAGGAATGTACGCCAAAGCTCGCCGCGGCGAGATTCTAGGCTTCACCGGCATCGATGATCCTTACGAGGAGCCTCTAAATCCAAAGCTTACTCTTGATACCGTGGCCCACGACGCAGAAGAAAATGCCCGAATAATATTAAGCCGCTTAGTTACAGAAGGCTTTATTCTGCAAACGGAAGTCTCGTCAACTCAGGTTAGACAATAACGGCGCATTCATTTCGTTGGTTGCTGAAAGGTTAGCAACAACCATCTTGATCTGAATTTTGTCAGTGATGTTGCCTCGTCGGGCTGAGAAGGCAAGGACCCGTTATTCTGCGGTCGCAGAACGTTGAAAGAAATCATGTACTAACTCGGGTCGCGCTATTTGTTTGAATACTTGTAGAAACTTTTGATATTCGATGCCATTCAACATAAATTCGAGCTTTCTATAGAGATATTCGGAGTCGCGAACGAATCTCGGAAAAGACAATAACGTCATTGGAATGTCTCGTTTCGATATCGTATAGAGGATTTTGTAAAACTGATTCGCCAAAACTATTTCCTGTTGCTCCTGGACCCTCGTATGCCAGAGACCTCCATGAATCTCTTTTTGAGCAAGAGCAGCTTCGGCTCGGCGAGTTACATCTCTGCGGCTTTCGGCTGCTGAATAGAGATCGCGCATCGGAATAATGGCGTGGTCAATTATGTATTGACCACTGTCCAACGCTTCATCCAGGTAATCGCACAGCCAGGGACTCTTTACAATGTAAGGAGCGTCTGGGCGACGAAGGTCCCATTCCATGCCGGCATTACAATTTGAATCGACCTTTGAAGTAACATCGGCAAATCCGGTATCCAGTCCTAAAGCTGTTAATAATTGGACTAAGAAAGTTGTGCCCGGCGCGACCGGTACAAGAAATAACTATATGGTGTCTTGGCGGTATGTTAGTAGACAACACAGGAGCTATTCAATAATTCGTTTTAGCTGCTTTGAGAATACTTCGGGAGAGAAGTCCTCACCTACCCGTTTAATCACGTTCTCCCTTAACTGATACCAAAGCGAGCGGTCGCTGTAAAGTCTGACACAGGCGTCGGCGAAGCTCTGCGGATCGTCCGCAAGCAATAACTCGCGCCCGCTGTCCCATCCCAGTTGAAGTCCGACCAGTGAGGTTGCGACCGTCGGCAATCCATAAGCCGCTGCTTCACAAACCTTCAACGGAATACCCGCAGAAAAACGCGTGGGCGCGACAAAAAGGCGTGCGCGGTTGTACAAAGGGAATAGATTATCCACGTTACCGAGAAATCGTACCGAGTTATTCCGAATGCGTGTTCGAAAGCCATGACAGATCATGCCGGCTACGATTAGTTCGATTTGCTTGCCCAACCTTTCTTGAACCAGCGGCAAGACCTTCTCGCTAAACCAGATCATCGAATCAGCATTTGGAGAAGTGACGGAATTAATTGCTCCGACGAACAGAAGATCTTTACGGGTCTCGAAACTAGTTTCGGCGGGCGCGATCCTAATGGAATGGCCCAACCTATACACATGTGTGAAGCCGTTTCTGTAGAACTCCTGACTCTCTCTATCAGAAACAGTGATAACCGCATCGCAATTCGCGGCCAGTCTTACCTCCTTCGTGATAAGTTGCGCCTGCTCGACTGCGGAGAGTTCCTGGCCTTCCAGTTTGCTTCGCTCGATTTCACGGTAACTGTCCAGCGCCTCCGCATCATAAATGACCTTGGCCCGGCCGCAGATACCGGGATTTGCCGACAGCATCGATTTGAACGAAGCCATGTTATGAGGGCGGCTGATGATAATGGCGTCGTAATAACCACTTCTCTGGATGAAGAATTCGCTTAACCTTTCCAAACCTTGGTCCAGGACAACCT
>QHXG01000105.1 GCA_003222845.1 Acidobacteriota bacterium
ATATCGAAGGTGCGCTAATAGCCATAAGCTTTGAGTTGAATCCTTCGAAATGGTGACCTGCGATGCTCTCACAAATGCTGTGACAGTTCAATAACCGTCATGTTCGGCGCCACAGCCCAGCCGTCACGCGTCTATCTTCCGCGCAGGCAAAGAAAGGAGCGTATGATGACGAAGAACCACTTAGCGAATGCATTGCTCTTCCTGTTATTGGTAGCAACTTGCACGCGACCGGCCGCGGCGCAATCGGGCCGCGGGCGACAGCTACGTATCGCGGAAAGGCTGAACCGTCAAACTTCGGTAAGCGTCTCGGTTCCTCAGGACGCGAGTCCTGCGGCAGTCGGCGAAAACAGATTTTCAGTGCCAGGAAATATCACCAATTCTCGGAACGCACGCTTGATTTACCACGATGACAGCAAAGAGCATCACCCAAATCGGGCGGATAAAAAAGCGGGTTGGATTTTGTTGGGAGTCTTCGCCCTCTTCATTGGAGCCGAGATAGCCAACGACGGAGACTTCTGGGGACCGCGTTAGTTAGGAGACTCTGACTTTAGCTGATCCAGAATCGAACGGACCGCTGGAGCGAGCGAGCCATTCGGCGCCAGCCTCAAGTAGTTTTCATAGGCGGCAATCGCTTCTCTCTTATTTCCGGCCTTCTCATAAGCCGCGCCTAGCATTTCATAAATGACAGGTTCGGTATCAGAGAGCTGGTTAATAGCGATCTGAAATTCGCGCGCAGCCAAATCGTATTGGCCTTTCTCTTCGTAAACGCGACCGATGCCGACGTGCGCCTCCGGTTGGAAGCCGTGGCTTTCGCGAATGGCGCGATTGAACGCGCCGATTGCTTCGTCCATCTGCCCGGTTTCGCGATAGATGCGGCCTTCGACGGCGGACGCTTCGGGATAATTCGCCCGATAACGCCGGGCGCTATCGATTTCAGCCAAGGAGGCATTCGTGTCATTGAGATCCAACAGTACCCGCGCGAGTCCGACATGCGCAGCCGGGAAGGCCGCGCGCAGTTTCAGCGTTTGGCGATAAAGATCAGCGGCCTTCTGTCGTGCTTCGTCATCCCTCGCGGTTTCGCGCGCAGCTTCGGCTTGCTGAAACGTAAGCTCGGCTTCATCCGTGGTGCGCAAGAGCCGCACTTTGATTTCGCCACGCTGCGCCGCCAACACCGGCACCGTCATCTCTTTGAAGCCCTCCGCGCGGACGCGCAAACTATGTTGACCGGACGAGACTTTCGAGAGTACGAGTTTGCCGGTCTGATCCGTCGTGCCGCGCCGGATTTCATCCAACCACACTAACGCATTCGGTTCCGCGACGACAATTAGAGTTCGCGCAGGGTTCGTGTTATTCGCGGCAGGAGTCACTTTCCGCGGACGCTGCGCATGCGCAAGATTCCCGCAAATCGCCAGCAGACACCCGGCCAACCAGAACCTGAGTTTCATTTGCAGTACGTTTACCGCAAGCAAGGCGAGCCTGGCAAGATCCTTTGCCAAAACCGAATCTTCTAAAACTGTTGCGTCACAGCACTCTCTGGGTGTAATCTTCGCCCGAAACAAAGGCAAGTAAGAGAATTCAACCGTTTTGCTTATATTCGTCTGTCTGCGCCGACTCGGCCGTATTGACCGCACGGATTAGCTTGGGAGGACCTTATGCTTATTGATTCAGCTACTCATCTCGCAGGGTTGGCAATGCTTCAGGGTGTTTTCAAAGCGCCTAATCCGGATGAGATTTCTCATATCGCTCTGCGCTGGCTGCACTTCGTCGCCGGCATAACCTGGATTGGGCTGCTTTATTTTTTCAATCTCGTAAATGTTCCGTTGCAAAAGAAACTCGACGCGGACACGAAGAAAAAGGTCAATCCTGATTTGCTGTTGCCCTCGCTTTGGTACTTTCGCTGGGGTGCGCTGGTTACGGTTTTGGCCGGTTTTACTTATTTCGCGCAGTACATTCTCCGGAACGACGTGCACACGGCGAACGGGAAAGGTGGACACGTCAATGGATGGATTTTATTAATTGTCTGGACCGTGATCCCGATCGTTGCTTTTGTAATTGAGTTTCTCATCATCAAAAAGGTTCCAGCCTTAATCAAAGACGGGCGAGTCTTTGCGATTGTCGCTTTCATTCTGGTGGCGGTCATGTCATTTGTCGCTCTCAAATGGCTCGACTCCGGTCTAACGGTGAACGGCGAACATTTCGCCAGCAACAAGTCGCTTTCGATCGGCGTTGGCGGCGGCTATGGCTTGATCATGCTGCTGAACGTCTGGGGCATCATCTGGCCCGCGAACAAGCGAATTATCGGAGCGTTGACCGGCGGTCCGCCAGCCGCGCCCGAGCTGGCGCGCCAGGCCTTCATCGCTTCGCGTACCAACGCCTGGTTGTCGCTGCCCATGTTGCTGTTCATGGGAACATCGCACGGCGACTGGCTGATCTTCAGCGGGAAGTAGCAAATCTAAATCATTCGCGGACGAAGCCGATCCTTCTGTCTCGAAATCTGACGGGCGTATACGTGTAACTTCAATGACAGAAGGCGCACTCGATTCGACTACGTTCGAGCCGGCACGGTTGGCTGCGCTCGACGATCCATATCCGGTTTACAAATCTCTTCACCTTACCGGTCGGTCGGCAATACAGACTGCGTCAGGCATCACCTGTGTGATCGGTTATGCCACGGCAGATGGGGTGTTGCGCGATGGCAGGTTCCGGTCCGGACCCATTGCAGAACGCTTCCATAAGCTCCTTCCGAGCGGCCCCGCGCGCGACGAACTTTCGCATCGTATTAACTTTCTCGACGGCGAGGATCACACGCGCGTGCGCGGCTTGGTGCAGCGCGCATTCACCCCAGCGCGCGTGCGGGACCTGCGTCCATTTGTTGAGAGCAAAGCCGAGGAGCTACTTGATGCCGCTGTGGAGGACCGCGCGGACAATGCGACTATCGACATGAGGGCCAGTTTCGCGCATCCTCTTCCTTCGCTGGTCATCTCAGAGATGTTGGGTGTTCCGCTGACGGATCGCGACCGGCTCACCGAATGGACTGAGGCGGTGACGCCGTTGCTGGGTGTCGAGATCCCGGAAGGAAAGATCGACCGCGCGCTTGACGCGTCGCGAGACTTCGCCGCCTACGCCGCCGAGTTGCTTGAAGGGCGTCGGCGGCAGCCTGGTAACGATCTTCTCACCGCCATGGTCGAGGTCACAGACGGCCATGAACGGCTGAGTCGCGAAGAACTGCTTTCATTGGTTGTCACCCTTTACTCCGCGGGCCATCGCACGACTCGCGATCTTTTCTGTAACGGATTGCTCAGCTTGCTGAGACATCCCGAACAATACGCCGCGATTGTCGCCGATTCGTCGCTGGTACCCGGCGCCATCAATGAGTTTCTGCGCTTCGAGACACCGACTCAGTACGTGGCCCGTGTCCCGGTTATCGATGTCGAGATCGCGGGAGGTTCCTTCACTGCTTCAATACCGGCACTAATCTTACTGGCCGCGGCGAATCGCGATCCGGCTCGTTTTTCTGAGCCTGACCGGTTTGATATTCGACGCGCCGAAGGCGCTTCGTTGTCGTTCGCTTCGGGCCCCCACCATTGTCTGGGCGCCGCGCTGGCGCGTATGGAAAGCGAAGTGATGTTATCGGCGATTACGCGACGATGGCCGCGCCTCGCGCTCGCCGAACCGGCACCGCGTTGGTGGAGTTCGGGACCATTTCGCGGCGTCGATCAACTCTGGGTACAAGTAGAATAGACTTTAGGAATCTCTGATCAAGTTTCGAACTGGAGAAAGGTACTGCCACGCCCTTTCACGGTCCGAGGAATTTCTCATTCTCCAGTCCCGGAGGGACCAAATGTTTATAGAACCAGACCACACAGAACGTGAAAACTCCGAAGGAGCGAAATGTTTGTTCAATCGGGGCATATTGCGCTCCGCTGGAGCTTAAAACCTTTTCTCCGCACGTGCTCTATAAACATTTGGCCGCTCTGCGGCCAGGACTAGATGTCTTATTAGAGATTCGGAGACAGGACACTAGCAGGAGCTTCAGCTTATTTCATCATGCTAACTGTCAGCGCGATGAGTGAAACAACGAATACAAAATTTGACCGGCTTTCAGATCGCAGCTAATATTCGGACAAATAAGTTCACAACTTTTCTTAGCCTGAATCGAGAATAGAATTTATCCTGATGTCAGCTAACATTTCAGAAACAAAGGCAGTCGCCACGTCACCAGTCGCGTCGTCAGCAACGCCGCCCATTCCCAAGCGCATTACTAATGCTCAGACGGTCTGCAACGAGCGCAATGAAAAGAACAAACTCTGCAATGGCCATCTGAAGCAATTGAAGACCGCGGGCGAGCCTGCTGAAGTTCATCTGCGCGGCGATGACGTGCTGTTCAAGTGTCAGATCTGCGGGACGCTTTATATGGGACCACCGCTTGGACACGTGCGCGATCCGGAAAAACAGAGTCGATTCGTCGAAGCCGAGCTTTCGGCGTTGCTGCAAGCAGCCGGTGGCACGCTGCCAGTGATCAAGAAAAATGAACGAGGTGTATATGTGATCGTCGAGTCGGCAGAAGGCGTACACGGACACGCTGCGGCTGCGGCGAAGCCCGCTGCTCCAGCTCCGCCGGCGACGCCAACAACGCCGACTCCGGCAGCGGCAAAGGCCGCCACAGTTGTTGAAAAGTCGATGGCCGTACCGCCTGGACCAAAGCCTGCGGCGCAACCCGATCGAAATTTGAATCGTCGCACGACTTACGCCGGCGTGGTGGATACGGGGCCGGTGCCGGGTGAATCAAAAGAGCAGAAGATCGAGCGGTTGAAGCAAGTGGTAGCCGGCGCAAAGCAACGGGCGGAAGAAGGTGGAGCGCCTGAGCACGCGGCCGCGGTTACCGTGGTCGATTCTTCCGCCGCTGCGGACTTGCATCGCCCGGCCGCAGAAGCACAAGCCGAAACGGGAGCTGCGTCTGCCGCGCCCTTGAGCAAACCCGCGGCCACTGCTTCACCGGTGGCCGGGGCAGAAGTTCCCGCGGATCTTGCGCCGGACAAAGTTGCACCAGCCGTGACTCCCTCGCCGACGACTTCGCACGCGGCCAGCGGACAACCTGATCGAACGTTGATGAAGAGATCCACCTATGCGGGAGTCGTGGATACCGGACCGCTTCCCGGAGAAACTCACCAACAGAAAATCGAGAGGCTAACGAAGCTGGCCGCCGCGGCGAAGCAGCGTGCGGACGAAGGCGGATGATAGAAGCATTGTTGTGAAATCTCGGGTTGTGCTGAAAAATCATTTCTCTAGCCCAGGCGTTCACGCCTGGGAAAACTGAAGTGCTTAATTTCCAGAAGCCTCCTTTAGGAGGCTTTGGCATAGTTTGGTTTAGCACTAGGGAAAAGCCCATAAATATCAGATGGGCTCAAGAATTAACGTTCACGTCACCTCAGCCCAGGCGTGAACGCCTGGGCTGAGAAAAAATTAAGGTCGCCTCATCCTCAACTGGCTTTTCCCAATGCTCACTGATAGAGTTCCTTTCCCCCTTGAGCGCAATTACCAATCAATAAAGGAGCGAACTGAAATGAGCGACGCAGCAACGCAAACACAAATGGAGCACGCGCTTGGAAGTTTCTGTTGGATCGAACTGGCAACGACCGACGGACCTGGCGCCAAAAAATTCTACACTGAATTGTTCGGCTGGGAAGCGCAGGACAGTCCCATCGGGCCCGACATGGTCTACACAATGCTGAAGCTGAATGGGAAAGATGTAGGCGCGCTTTTTCAAAAGGGCGAAATGATGAAGGACGTGCCGACGCACTGGGCTTCGTACGTCAGCGTCAACAGCGCCGATGAAACCGTCGCGAAGGCAAAGTCTTTGGGCGGCACGATCAGACAAGAGGCTTTCGATGTTATGGATGTCGGCAGAATGGCGGTGATTACAGATCCAACCAGCGCCACGTTCTGTATCTGGGAGCCGAAGAAGCACAAAGGTATTGGCGTTAAAGTTAAAGGCGAGACTAATTCGCTTTGCTGGAACGAACTTCTGACAAACGACACGGCGAAGGCGATCGATTTTTACACCAAGCTCTTTGGTTGGAAAACGAAGACCGATAGCGGCGCGACGCCTTATACCGAGATCATTAACGGCGAAGAACACATCGGCGGGATCATGCAAATTCAACCTCACATGGGACCGATGCCGCCGAACTGGGGCATCTATATTGCCGTCGACGATTGTGATGGGACAGCGCAAAAAGCGACCTCGCTGGGTGGTCGTCAATATGTTCCGCCAACCGACATTCCGAAGGTTGGTCGCTTCGCAGTATTAAGCGATCCGCAGGGCGCGGTTTTTTCGATCATTAAGCTCAGTCTGGAACATCACGAATAGGAGTGGTCCGCAAAGCGGGCGATCTTTGCGGTGCGGCGGCTTGACGCCGTTTTCCCTCGGAAGAAGAAAGCGCTGTCAAGCCAGCACACTCTAAATCGGTTGTTCGCCACAGCAGACCATTTTGTTTTTAGATCGTCCGCTGCGCAGATGCTTTGACGCGCTCACACTTCCTCACGTACAACTTACTAAATGAAAGCGCGCATCGTCTGGCTGATCCTCTGCGGCATCTGGGGATCGACCTGGCTCTTCATCAAGATTGGTTTGAACGATCTTCCGCCGCTTACCTTCGCCGGCATCCGCTTCGTTCTGGCTTCGCTTATTCTGAGTTCGCTGGTGATGATGCGTCGCGTGCGCTGGCCGCGGACTCGGGACGAGTGGTCGCTGATCGCAATCAGCGGCATGCTTCAATTCACCTTTAACTACGGCCTGGTGTTTTGGGGAGAACAGCATATTTCTTCCGGCCTCGCCGCCGTGCTGCAATCAACTTTTCCGCTCTTTGGTTTGGTTATCGCACACTTCTATCTTCCGCATGAGCGAATCACTACGGTTAAAGTCGCGGGCGTGCTGCTGGGCATCGTGGGCGTGGCGATCATCTTTTCGGATCAGTTGAGCATCGCCGGCTCTGTGGCGTTGCTCGGGAGCGTCGCACTGGTGTTGAGCGCAGTCTTCGGCTCCTATTCCAATGTCTTAGTGAAAGCTCGCGGCACGCACATCGATCCGCAGATACTCGCAGCCGGACAGATGGTTTGCGGGTTTGTTCCGCTGTTAGTGATCGGAGTATCAACTGAAGGTAATCCGTTGAAGTTTCACTGGACCACCATGGCGGTGATCTCGCTTATGTATTTGGTGGTGGTTGGCTCCGTAATCGCCTTCGCGCTTTATTACTGGCTGGTGCGCCACATGGACGTGACCACGACGATGCTGATTGCGCTGGTAACTCCAGTCGTCGCAGTCATCCTCGGCATGATTGTGCTGCACGAGAAGCTGAACTGGCGTCTGTTGGCCGGCGGCGCCTGCATCATCTCGGGTCTGGCGCTGATTGTATTGCGTAAGCGGCACAAGACTGTGTCATTTCATGAAGCAGATGCTGAGTTGGTATCGCAGCCTTAATGGCAGTCGCTATAATCGCGCTCATGTCGATTAGATCAATCAACCCTGCCACTGGGGAAACCCTGAAAAGCTTTGACGAGTTGAGCGAGCCGCAAATCGAGGAGTCGTTAACGCGCGCCGCCAACGCGTTTCGCAATTCGCGACGAACGAGTCTTGCCGATCGTTCATCGATGATGCTGCGCGTCGCCGAGATCCTGGAAAATGAAAAGAATGACTACGCGCGGCTGATGACGACCGAGATGGGAAAGCCCATTAAGGCCGCCGCGCAGGAAGCCGAGAAGTGCGCCTGGGTTTGTCGCTATTACGCCGAGACCGCAGAGAAGCATCTCGCGGATCAGATCGTCGAAACTAACGCCACGAAAAGCTACGTGCACTTTCAACCGCTGGGGGTTGTGCTGGCGGTCATGCCATGGAATTTTCCCTTCTGGCAAGTTTTTCGTTTCGCCGCGCCGGCGTTGATGGCCGGCAATGTTGGTTTGCTCAAGCACGCTTCGAACGTGCCGCAATGCGCCTTGGCGATCACGGACATCTTCAGTCGCGCGGGCTTTCCCGACGGCGCGTTTCAAACTCTGCTGATTGGATCCGAGGCCGTGCAAGATGTGCTCGAGGACAGTCGAGTTGCCGCCGCCACCCTCACGGGCAGTGAGCCCGCTGGTCGCAGCGTTGCGAGCATCGCGGGCAAACAGATTAAGAAAACCGTGCTGGAGCTTGGCGGCAGCGATCCCTTCATCGTGATGCCTTCGGCCGATTTAAAAGAAGCGGTGGGCACCGCCGTCAAAGCGCGCACTATCAATAACGGCCAATCGTGCATTGCCGCCAAACGCTTCATTGTCCACGGGCAAATTTACGACGAATTTGAAAAGGGATTTGTCGAAGCGATGAAAGCCTTGCGCGTCGGCGATCCGATGAACGAATCGACGGACGTCGGTCCGCTGGCAACGAAGCAAATCCTAAAAGATCTGGAAGAACAAGTTCAGGTCAGCGTTGCCGCAGGCGCGAAAATCCTGACGGGTGGCCAACGCCTTAAATTCGAGGACCAGCTTGCGGGCGGTAATTTCTACGAACCGACGGTCCTCGCCGATATTCCCAAAGATTCGCCCGCCTTTAGCGATGAAATCTTCGGACCAGTCGCCTCACTATTTCATGTGAAGGATATTGACGAAGCAATCGATCTCGCCAACGCTACCACTTTTGGACTGGGCGCAGCCGCTTGGACCAACGACTCAACCGAGCGTGATCGATTTGTCGAAGAAATCGAATCCGGCTGCGTATTCCTTAACGGCGTGGTCGCCTCCGATCTGCGTCTGCCGTTCGGGGGCGTCAAACATTCGGGGTATGGAAGGGGACTGGGAGAGTTCGGCATTCGGGAGTTTGTGAACGTCAAGACGGTTTGGATCAAGTGAATATGTAGAGGCTTACAGGTAAGGAAGGGTGGCTTGCCCCCGCTCTTTTCTTGTTTCTTGCATCAGCTTAGCAAAGCCGCGGGGGCAAGCCACCCTTCCTTACCTGTAAGGTGGTTAGAGAGACTACTTAGATCCTGAAGTGTGTGGTGTCAGCGAATTGTAAACCCTTGCTCGCGTTCTAATATTTTCTGTTTTCTTCTTAATCCCCAGCGATAGCCACCAAGTTCCTTATCTTCCCGAACCACGCGATGACAGGGAATAACGAGCCGAACTCAGAATCTCAAAATGTCTCTCGCTAGGATCCAGAATCTGAACATTTGACAATGCAAGCCATTCGGCAACGATGGTGAGAGCTTCTTTGATGGAAAGCGGCTTTGGAAAAGCCCGATGATTGGTGGAGATTCGCAGAAAGGCCAAAATCGTGATCCAAGCAAAACGAACTTGTTCGGGCTTTGATAAGACCTTCTGCAACCATTCCTTGGCACGACGGTGATGCTCTGACGACGAGTTGGAGGCATAGAGCAGGACGTTGACGTCGATCAAGATCATTTATGGAACGGTCCTTCGATCTGCTCAATGAGTCCTGCAATATCGTCGTAGTTCAGGCCCGGTCGTAGGCCTAAAGGACGGGCGCGAACTTTGAAAGGTTTCTTAACCTTGCCTGCTTTCTTTGTGTTCAAGCCGAGCCGCAAGTAATGGTTAACCGTTTCTTTGAATGAACGTCCCGAACGACGCGCATCGGCGTCAAGTTTTGCAGCCACGTCATCATCAAGTGTCAGTGTCGTTCGCATCATCCTGATGATATTGCCGGAGCATCATGATGTCAACGCGCGTTCTTCGGCATCCAGAAGCTTACGCTTACGTTCGAGTCCCCAGCGATAGCCGCCCAAGGTTTTATCTTCCCGAACCACTCGGTGACAGGGAATGACGAGCGCGGCGTGATTACTCGCACAGGCACGGGCGACGGCACGTACGGCTTTCGGTTTACCGATAGCATTCGCGATTTGTTGATACGAACGAGTTGCGCCGAGTGGAATTTGCCTCAGTTCATCCCATACGCGCCACTGAAACGCAGTTGCTCGAATGTCGAGCGGCAGGTCGATGCGCGGGGTCTTGCGGTTGAGATGCTCAAGCACTTGGTTTAGCCAGAGATTCAGCGAAGGACTAATCGCGGTGTCCTTTGAATCGATCGATGCATTCGGATATTCGGCAAACAGCCCTTTGACAAGTTCGATGTCGGAATCACCCAGCGCGACTGAACAGACACCACGCTCGGTTGCGGCCACCAGCAAGCGTCCCAGCGAGCAGTCGGCAATCGTATAGATGATTCGCATGCCGCGTCCGCCACGTCCATAAGTCGCCGGCGTCATGCCGAGATGCGCGGATGATTTTTCATAAAGGCCGCGGCTCGAGCCGTAGCCTGCGTCATACATTGCAGCGGTCACCGATGCGCCGCTTTTTACGTTCGCTTTAAATTGCGTCAAACGCCGTGACTCTGCGTATTGGCGCGGCGTTATCCCCATCACCTCTTTGAAAGTGCGCTGCAAGTGATGCGCGCTTAGCCCCGTGCTGGCGCTGAGCTTTTCCAGCGTCAACGGTTGCTCGTCGTTTTCTTCGATTGCTGCACAGACTCTTCGCACCAACTCAATCTCCGGATGGTGGTGGCGAACGCGACGTGGACGGCAGCGGCGACAGGCACGAAAGCCGGCTTGCTCAGCGGCTTCGGGAAGCTGAAAGAACTGCACCTGCTCGCGGCGCGGACGGCGAGCGGGACAAGACGGGCGGCAATAAATCCCCGTCGAGCGCACTGCGAACACAAAGCTGCCATCGCGCGAAGCATCGCGTGAAAGCACGGCATCCCAAAGCTCAGGATTGTTCGTCACACTCGGCATATTCATTGATAACTGTAACATCTGTCTTCACCTCATCAAGATTCGATGAGGCCATGATAGAGATACTGACGCAGTCAATCTATCCGAAGTTTGCGCTCAAACTTTTCGGTACGCACGGTTCCAGCGTGCGAAACCAAAAGCACGCCAGGAGGCGTGCGTGCCCAGCTTCACCTTCGCATTTCTTGCGGGATTACTTTGAACACCAATCTCTCAGTTCCGCGAATCACTTCGACCGATGCGGATTGGCCGGCGCGTTCGCCGGTGAGCAGTCTGTGCAGTTGATCGATTCCCGCTACCGGATGGCCGGCAAATCCAACGATCAGATCACCTTCGCGCAAGCCGGCCTTGCGCGCCGGGCTGTTCTCTTCGAACGAGACGATCAAAATCGCAGACTCGACCGGCAGATTGTAGTAACGCACGACTCGGCGCGGCAGCGGTACGTTTTGACCGGCAACGCCGATAAAGCTGCGCGAAATTCGTCCGTCGCGAATCAGTTTTCCGGCGACGAATTTCGCCGTGTCGATTCCCGTGGCAAAACAAATTCCTTGCGCTGGCCTGATAATCGCAGTGTTGACGCCAATCACCTTTCCGTTGGAAGCCACCAGGGGACCGCCGGAGTTGCCGGGATTGAGCGCCGCATCAGTCTGAATTACATCATCGATCAAACGACCCGATTGTGACCGCAAGGAACGTCCGAGCGCGCTCACCACGCCCGCAGTGACCGAGTATTGAAATCCGTAAGGATTGCCTATCGCGATGACGAGCTGTCCCACGCGCAGAGACTTCGATTCGCCCAATTCAGCAGGTAGAACATTCGGCGCCGCGATCCTAATCACCGCCAAATCGGTATCAGGATCATCGCCAATCAATTCCGCGGGGTAACGACGCCCGTCAAGCAGCGTCGCCTCGATCTTTGTCGCGCCATGAACGACGTGGCTGTTGGTAAGCACGAAACCATCGGGCGTGAAGATAAAGCCTGAGCCGCTGCCCTGCGCCTCGTGCTCGGAGCGCTGGCGCCGAGATCGGACGCGATGATGGACTTCGACATTGACGACGGAAGGACTGACCTTCTCCGCCACTCCCGTAACGGTCTGTGAATAAACATCAAGCAGTTCCGCATCCGTCGAGGTCGTTTGCTTAGCGGCGCCACCGAGGTCTTCTCCACTTAATAGTTCGAGTTCGTATTTCATTTCCATAGCTCGATAAGAATAACCCATTAGATGCGCAGTTGTTTACCGACGCCTATTCTTTTCAGCACAGGTATTCCCTGGATCTTTTCTTCGTTAAGAAGGTCCAACTTCTTCGCGAAGTTCTTGTTTCGTCATGCTCAAACAGTGTATAAGCCACGCTCACGAACTATGCAAAACGAACTTGATGTTATCCGGGATATCGCGGAGAAGTTCGCTCAGGCTGGAATCGAGTACATGGTAACCGGCTCGGTGGCGATGAACTACTACACACAGCCGCGGATGACGCGGGACATCGATGTGGTGGTGGCGCTCAAACCGAAGGATGTTGACATGGTTACCGCGTTGTTTCAGAGCGACTACTATGTAGATCGCACCGCGGTTTCCCGAGCTGTCGCTAGCGAGTTGCTCTTCAACATAATCCACAGTGAGGCGTTCATTAAAGTCGATTGCATAGTCAGAAAGAATACGGAATATCGCCGGCTCGAATTTGAAAGACGCCGCGAAGTTAGCATTCAGGATGTTTCAGTTTGGATCGTAAGCAAGGAGGATTTGATTATCTCAAAGCTCTATTGGGCCCGCGACTCCCATTCAGAATTCCAGCTTCGCGACGTGAAGAATTTGCTGGTCTCCGGCTATGATGTCGCATATCTTGAACAATGGACGCGCGAACTGGGACTCTATGATCTCTTACAGGAATGCTTGATATGAACGATACCGATCCTGAAATTGAGCGAAAGTTCTTCGACATGATCATGGCCCGTTCCGGAGAAGAGCGATTCATGATGGGCGTGCGATCGTTTGATGCCGCGCGCGAGATAGTTTTGGCCTCGCTGCCGAAGAATTTGCCGCACGATGAATTAAATCGCAGGTTATTCGAGCGAATTTATGGCGCGTCCATTGAAGAGATCGTGAAGCAGACTCGTGATGGCGAGGAATTGAAATAGTAGCTTTCGGATAATTAGCCGGACAAGTCCAGCATCTAGACAAAAGGTTAGTAGCGCAGAGTCATGATTGGCGTCAAAGACTTAAGCAAACAATCGAACGGCACGCGTATCCTGCGTGGCGTTTCGTTCGAGGTTGCGCCGCAGACTGTTTTGGGCGTAATCGGCGCATCAGGCAGCGGCAAGACTACGCTGCTGCGTTGTCTCAACGGCCTCGAGCGAATCGACGGCGGCGCGATCGAATGCGACGAGGTGCGGCTTGACGCTAATCTTTCTGCCAACGAGTATGCCCGACGGGTGAAGGAGCTGCGACGTAAAGTTGGCACAGTCTTCCAGCATCTATATCTGTTTCCGCACCTCACCGTGCTCGGCAATATCATTGAGGCGCCCATTCACGTGCTGCAACAGCCGCGCCGAAAAGCGCAGGATGAAGCATACGAGTTGCTTGATGCGGTGGGTTTGAAAGACAAGGCCCGGCGCTATCCGGAAACGCTCTCGGGCGGAGAGCAGCAACGCGTGGCGATTGCGCGGGCGCTGGCGATGCATCCGGCGCTTTTGATGTTTGATGAACCAACCAGCGCCCTCGATCCGAAACGAAGCGCCGGTCTGCGCTCACTCTTGCGCGGTTTTGTCGAGCGCGGTCATACGATGGTCATCGTGTCTCACGCGATCGGTTTTCTCGACGGTCTCGCAGATCGATTGCTTTATATGGAGAACGGCGAGGTTGTGGAATACGGCGAGACTAATCAGGTGCTGAACTCACCCGGTGATCCGCGAACGAAAGATTTTGTCGAGCAGGCGAAGTAATAACGAAAAGGATTAGCCACAAGAAGGCACAAAAGGCGCAAACTGAAAGGATAGAGTTTTGTGCTTCTTGTTTCTTTTCGCGGCTAAGTTCGTTCCTAGACCAGATTCATCGGCGTCGGGTTCTTCGGATCATTCGTGTAGTCGTAGAACCCCCGGCCTGATTTTCGGCCGTATAAACCGGCCATCACCATGCGCTTCAAGAGTGGCGGCGGCGCAAAGCGCTTCTCGCGAAATTCATTGAACATGATCTCGGCGATGTAATAGGTGGTATCGAGCCCGACGAAATCGCCGAGCGTGAGCGGTCCCATCGGATATCCGCAGCCGAGCTTCATCGCGTTATCGATATCGACGATCGAGCCGACGCCTTCTTCGAGCGCGCGAATCGAATCGAGCAGGTAAGGAACCAACAGACGATTCACGATGAATCCGGTCTTGTCGCTCGCGCGCACCGGCACCTTACCCAGCTTTTTTGCAAACGCGATAGCGTCTTCATAAACATCCGCGTCGGTAAGGATCGTGCGCACGACCTCCACCAGCTTCATGATCGGCACCGGATTAAAGAAGTGCAGGCCGATAAAGCGCCGCTGCCGCGCCGGTGAAGTTGCCGCCATCATCTGCGTTATCGAAAGCGACGAAGTGTTCGAGGCGAAGATCGTCTCCTCTTTGCAGATCGCGTCGAGGTGTCGATATGTATTTTGTTTCTCTTCCAGATTTTCAATAATCGCTTCGATGATAATGTCGCACTCTGCCAGGTCGTCGAACGAAGTCGTGCCATGCAGACGAGCGCGAGTTTCTTTCTGCTGTTCGGCCGTGATCGTTCCTTTCTCGGCAAACTTCGCGAGCGACTTTTCGATTGCGGCGAAGCCTTTTTGAATTAAATCTTCTGACACTTCTCGCACCGTAGTCTCAAAGCCTGCCATCGCCGCTGTCTGCGCGATGCCCGAACCCATCAAGCCGCAACCCAACACGCCAACTTTCTTGATTTCCATTTCATTCTCCCTATTCGTCCGCAGATTAACAGGTTACAGAACCGCGAGCGGTAGCGACCGGATCGGCCGACGGCGGATTGGCGATTTCGGATTGCGGACTAGAGGACTCAGCGGCTCTAAATCCCCAATCCGAAATCCGGAATCCGCAATCCGACGGTCCGGTCGCTACCGCTCGCGGTTCTGTAACCTGCGGATTATCTAAAATGCCGCACCACCATGAAAAAGCAAACACCAACCAGAACCAACGCCGCGATTTGTAACACCCGCCAGGCAATGGTGACACTCGCGGGTGTGCCCGGACGTTTGTAGCTCACGAGGCTGGCGATCGCGGCGCCTGACAACAGTCCGCCCAGATGTGCTGCATTGTCGATGATGCCGCGACCAAGAAAGCCTATCCCTAAATTCAACAAGATAACCGGCAGCATCCCAGTACCAAACGCGCGCTTGAATCCTTCAGGCAATTCGCGACGATACTTCAGGCCAAAGACAAATAAAACTCCGACCAATCCGAACAGTGCGCCTGACGCGCCCGCTGAAGGCTCGTCGGCGCGTTTGATGATAAAGCTTGCGATTAAGCCCGGCCTCGATCCGGGAATTACAGTCAAATAACTCGCGACGACTCCCGCGATGCCGGTTGCGACCCAAAAGACCACAAACTTTGCCGAGCCATAAAGTTTCTCGACCCATGGGCCAATCACCCAAAGGCTATACATATTGATTAGCACATGCGGAAAGTTCACATGAATGAAGATCGGCGTGACGAAACGCCACCATTCATGATCGAAGTGAATCGCATAATTCGTTTTTGCGCCATACGCGCGCAGGACTTCTTCGGGAAAAGCTGTCCAGAGGACGCGCGTCGACATTTCACTTGATTCCCACATCAGCAGAAAGACAAAAAGATTCGCCACCAGAAAAACGATCGTGAAGATGTACGGACGAGAGAGCACAGCCCGAGCGAAGTTAATAGCATTTCGCTCGTGCAACGGAAATGCGGAAGAGGACGGTTGCGAGAGGGGCGCGCCGCATACATGACAACTGCTTTCGCCCGCGCCAATTAATGCGCCGCAGTTACGGCACATGCTGGGGCGACCGGCATAATTAGGTTGATTATCAGGCAAGGATTTTGGGGTGGCGGCGACTCGTCGCCGCTTTTGACCTGACAGCGCTTGCGAAGTCTAGTGGCTAATGATTCTGCTGCGATTCGAAAAGCGGCAATGAGTCGCCGCACTCAAAACTACTTACCCAGTTCGCTGAGCAAGTTAACCAGATCGTCGGCGTGTTCTTCTTCGACCGCCAAGATACTTTCCATCAAACGACGCGTTGTTGGGTCGTCATTCCCGAAGTAGTTAATCATGTCGCGATAGCTGTCGATAGCGATCCGTTCAGCGACCAAATCTTCTTTGATCATGTCAATGAGGGTTTCGCCCTCGACATATTCGGCGTGGCTGCGAGTTAGCAGACCGTCGGGATTGAAGTTTGGCTCGCCGCCGAGTTGAACGATACGCGCGGCAATCTGATCCGCATGCCCCTGTTCGTCGTTTGCGTGTTGAAGAAATTCCGCCGCGACACCCTCAGCATGAATCCCTGAAGCCATGAAATAATGCCGCTTGTAACGCAGCACACAAACGATCTCTGTCGCCAGCGCTTCGTTCAGTAACTTGATCACGGTTTCGCGATCGGCGCTATAGCCTTCGGTGACCGCGCCCTTCTCAATGTGACGGCGCGCGCGTTCGCGCAAAGTTTTGATGTCAGTCAGAAATGGTTTGTCAGCCACTGTGTGACTCCTTCTCTACTATATTTTTTCTGAGGGGAGCGATGATATTACTCGCTCAGTAAGTTGTGAGCAAGTAAGCCACCTCGGCTGAGTTTCACTCTGTCGCCATGACCGAGAAGGTGGTCAACGTTCGGTCAATCCGACCAGACCCGGCTTACCAAGGTCTAGTAAATCAAATCAAAAGAGGACATCGGCAGTTGGCACGCGTCTTGTTTTGTCCGAGTCGTTGCTCCGGCTCACGGTGCAGCTTGGCAATCGAGAGTGTGTGGTTATTTAGAGTCTGTTTGAGGAGCCAGGTTTAATGCGAAAGTCCGCTTTTCTGATACTGCTGATCATCTTCTCGCTTTTCTCGCCGCTAGGAAGGTTTCTGCCGGGCAGGCACTCACACGCCCAAACAAATTCCACCAAGCCTCGTGGTAACAAACTGGCGGAATCATTACGCGAGCGCGTGCGACAGTCTCCTGCGGACAGCAGTGAGACCGCGCGGGTTATCGTTAATTTGAGCGATGGCGCCGATCCGCGACCGTTGATACAGGCACTGGGCCGTGGATCGAATTCGCCAAAGCATTTGGAAGCTTTGGGCCTGATGGTCGCGGATGTGCCATTGAGCAAGTTGGAAGAAGCTTCCGCGCGCGGGGACGTGTCATGGATTTCTGCCGATCAGGAGGTGCGCTCGCTTGATAACTCAGTTCCCAACCCTGCCGACAATACCAGCCACGTCGAGGTCACAACCGGAGCCAGCAAAATTCTGCCGAAAGATACTACGTCCCAAATCGGCAGTGGCGTCGCCTATGGTGGGGCCGGAAACGGAGTAGGAATTGCCATTCTCGATAGTGGTATTACGCCCTGTGACAATGCCGAGTTTGTGGGCTATCAATGGAAGCAGAGCAGCGGCACGCTCGGCACCGGACTCTTCTCGCAAAGCTACCTGGCCACTTACGACCGTATCAAGAAGCACATAGATTTCACCGGCGAAAACCGGACCGATGATGCCTATGGTCACGGAACGCATACGGCTGGGATTGCGGCGGGCACAGGCCAATCAAGTGAGGATGACGCGAATGACAATTCGAGCTTGCCGACCTACGGCGGTATCGCGACCGGCGCAAGTCTGATCGACGTCCGCGTCCTGAACTCGCAGGGAATGGGCACCGTCTCAAACGTGATTGCGGGCATCAACTGGGCCATTCAGAATAAGACTACCTACAACATTCGGGTAATGAATCTTTCGCTGGGAACTGGCCTCACGCAAAGTTACAAGACAGATCCTCTTTGCGTTGCTCTGGGCAAAGCCGTCGATGCCGGCATCGTGGTAGTTGTGGCGGCCGGCAACTGGGGCAAAGACGCAGCCGGCAACAAGATTTTCGGCGGTATCCTCTCGCCGGCTAACTCTCCCCGCGTCATCACGGTGGGAGCTACAAACACACAACAAACCAATAAGCGTTCGGACGATGTCGTAACTACCTATTCATCGCGGGGGCCAACGTTGGTGGATGGCCTCGCCAAACCTGATCTGGTTGCGCCCGGTAATCGCACGGGTTCGGCCGAAACGGCAGACACGGCACCATCATCAAACTACTCCTACTCAACGAGCAATCAGGGCGGACTCGTCGGCTCACTCATAAGCGGCAATACCACCACGAATACGCCGCAGCCAAATGGCTGGTATCAGATTTTGAGCGGCACTTCATTCGCCGCGCCGGCTGTTTCGGGCACGGTAGCCTTGATGCTCGAAGCTAATCCTTCTCTAACGCCGTCAATGGTCAAAGCCGTTCTGATGCGGACGGCCCAACGTCTTCCTGTTTACGAAAACATGATGAAGAGCTGGCAGATGACGAACTTTGAACGCATCGTTACCGAGGGCGCAGGGGAACTAAACACGAGTGCCGCGGTCACCGTGGCCAAAGCCATTCGTCAAGACGCGAATCGCGCTAAAGCCGGCGACAACCTAATCACTAAGAACAACACAACTTATGCAACCCTGGGCGTGACAGCGCCGATCGCGGACGAGAACATGCCGCTGAACAATGGGATCGTTTGGGTCGAAGGCGTGTCGTTTACGGATCGCCTGATGCTTACCAACGGTTACAAACTGGCGGACGGCACTACCCTTAGCAGCGGTTTCGTGCTGGCTGACGGTTACATGCTTGCGGACGGCAGTTACGTTTTCTCCAACGGCTTCGTACTCGGCAGCGGCTTTGTGCTGGGCAGCGGGTTTGTCCTGAGCAGCGGCTTTGTGCTCGGTAGTGGCTTCGTGTTGGGAAGCGGATTCGTTTTGGGCAGCGAGTACGCCAGTGCAGATGGCTCGCTCTCGTCCGGCAGCACCAGTGCGCTCAGTTTTGCCGATCAATCAACCTGGGCCTCGAACCTGATCGATCCGACTTCCGTCACCGCCAACGAAGAACAAGTCATGGTCCTTGGTGAAGACGCTATGCCGCTAAGTGTGCAGCGGCTCTCTTCGACCAGCCCGCTCTTCCCGCATCGCTAATAACGCACAGTGCAAAAAAAAGCCGAGAAACAGGCCCAAATATATCAAACCGCAGTTGCGGTGACGGGCCTCTGTTTGTGGCTGGTCTCTGTGATTACTCTTTTCACCAGTCACACGCTACGCGCGCAATTAGTCCTGATTGGGTTTGTGCCGCTGATCATTCTCATCAGCCTTTTTCCGAACACTTTTACGCTTCCCTCCGGCATCAAGCGAGACAAGATCACCTTTACGCTCTCAGATGCTTTCGTATTTCTGATCGCTTGTTGGTATGGAATACTGCCGGCGGTTTTTATTGCGGGCGCGGAGGGGTTTGTTTCATCGCGCCGCACTGTGCGCCGTTTGTCGAGCAATCTCTTTTCCGCGGGAATGATTTCGCTGGCAGCGGCAGCCGCAGGAATCGCGTTGAATGCGACGTTACGCTACGGATTCCACGAGACCAACGTAGGAAAATATCACTCATTCTTTGCGGTTACGGTCGCTTTGCTGCCGGCAACTGCGGCTCACGTTTTGGTTAACGTAGGGCTATTGTCGAAGCTCTTTGCCTTGCGTAGTAGAACGAATTTCTTCCGCGCCTGGCAGGAAAATCTGACCTGGGCCGCGCCGATTGCCTTGCCCACGAGTGCCGTCGCCAGCCTCGCTTACCTTGCGCTGCAATACAACTGGCTCGTCATGATCATCATCGGCGCCCCGATCCTTGTTGCGATTAATTTTGGCCACCGGCAGTACCGCAACAACATGCACCAGCGGATAGAACTAGTGGAAAAGGCGCATCGCGAAACCATCGACGCGCTAGCGGTCGCGATCAATGCCAAAGATGAAGTCACTCATGAGCATGTGTTGCGCGTGCAGATTTACGCAGCCGGCGTCGCGCGTTTGATGGGGTGCGATGACGCCGAGATCGAAGCGCTCAAGGCGGGTGCCCTGCTGCACGATATTGGAAAGATCGCGGTACCGGATTACATCCTGAACAAACCGGGAAAGCTGACTGCTCCAGAGTTCGATCAGA
Source organism: Acidobacteriota bacterium (assembly GCA_003222845.1). Classification (GTDB taxonomy): domain Bacteria; phylum Acidobacteriota; class Blastocatellia; order Pyrinomonadales; family Pyrinomonadaceae; genus UBA11740. The sequence goes on from QHXG01000105.1 coordinate 19,974, forward strand.
TGAAGATGCACACAATTGTCGGCGCGCAGATTCTCGGCCGCGTGGACTTCCATTATCCGGTTGTGCCAATAGTCCGTCATCATCACGAACGCTGGGATGGTGCCGGTTATCCCGACGGATTGAAAGGCGAAGAGATTCCGTTGACGGCGCGAATCCTTACCGTCGTCGATTGCTTTGACGCACTCCGTGAGGATCGCCAGTACCGCCGTGGCCTTACACGTGAAGAGGCCGTGGACTTCCTTTTGAAGAACAGCGGTTCTCAATACGATCCGCGCGTGGTTGGGTTATTCATCACTCATCTGCCCGAGTTCGAAGCCGAGATCGCCGCACACAAAGGGCAGACAGTTCCCACATTCGGAATTGAGCCAACTGAGCAGCTATCTGAAGCCGCTTTGCGAGTGGCTCCAGCCGCGGGTCTGGCGGCCACCGAAGACATCGTCGCCGTGAGCGAGACTCGCTTCTCTCATAAGGAAGTGGCGTCATTCTATGATCTCGTGAAGGCGCTCAATACTGCTCGTGATCGCAATGAATTGCTGGGCGCCTTTGCCGAAAGACTCAGTTCAATTGCGAGTCATGACACCTGCGCCATAACCTTGATTGCCGGCTCTGGAGAAATAGTCACCGAATATGCGCGTGGGCAACATGCCGAAGCGATCGAGGGGCGCGCGGTTGGTTTGGGCGAGGGCATCACCGGGTGGGTGATCGCCAATCAAAAGCCGTTCTGCAATACCGATCCCAGGCTGGATTTTCTGCCGGGGCTGGCTGAGAAGTTTCAAAGCTTTCGAACGCTCGCGAGCTTCCCATTATTGAAGGGTGACCGCCTGTTCGGCGCGTTGACCGTTTACTCGTCATACTGCTCAGAGTACGGGGATGATCAGCAAAGAGTATTGAAGGAGTCGGCGACCATCCTGACAAATGCGCTTTGGGCGATGGCTCAACAGGCAAGCGCTCCGCAGGCCTTCGCTGTTGAGCGAACGCTCACTGATCAGAATCCTTTGCTCCCGGATCACGGAACAAATCTCGAGTCTGAATTGACCCACTAAAACACCCTGACACGCTGAAATCGAGAACCAGCGTCGAGAAGTCCGCGAATCAAAAATCACCAAACTCATCATCCGAAAGATGCCTTTCGCCCAATTGAACCTTGACAACCCCAATCCGCTGGCGATAGCGTTCGTGTCTGTCTAATTACATCTTCAGAAGATTCAGAGGAGGTTTGAGATGTTTCCAAAGACGTCACAGCTCTTTGCCGGCTTCGCGTTGCTTGCCCTGCTAGTCCTATCCGCGGGACAGGCTATGGCGCAGAAGAAGCACACGATGGGTGCTGCTTCAAAGATGACCAGGGCGCAGAAGCTCGCGTTCGCAATGAGCGCCGCGCCTCCGGAGATCGCCAGGCACGCCACGGTCATGGATATGACCGACATGTCGAAGCCGAAGCAACTCCGCGCCGGCACGAATGGATGGATTTGCTATGCGATGATCCTGGGTACTAACAACGAGGCGATGTGCCTGGACAAGCAATGGCAGAACTGGGCCGCAGCCTGGATGAGCAAAACCGAGCCAAAAATTGAAGGGACCGGCATTGCTTACATGCTTCGCGGTGATAATGGGGCAAGCAATACTGATCCATACGCGATGGGACCAACCGCTGACAACCAGTGGGTGAAATCTCCGCCGCACATCATGGTTCTCTATTCGGATCCGAAGATGCTCGATGCCTATTCGACGGATCCGAAGAGTGGAGGGCCTTGGGTAATGTGGAAGGGCACGCCTTACGCGCACGTGATGGTTCCGGTGTCACCCACAAAGCCCGCTACGATGTCATCCAGGTAGCGAATTTGTTCAATGAGCGTCCTTCTCTACCCGGGGTGACTCGATCAATCCGATTGCTTGCGGACGCGCACTCAGTTGGAATTGACGCTCGCGCTTAAGCGAATTTCTGTTGGAGCATTCACATCGGCGACAACTTCCACGGGCGCGCGCCAAACCAGTGTCTTGATGCGGCAGGTGCCGGTGTTGTCTTCACGGCAATAAACGAAAGTGAACGAGGCGCGAAGCTCGGCCGCGCCCGCGCTCCTAATCGCGAAAGGAACTCGTATAGGCAGACGCAAGCCTTTCGTACTGCCAGCTGCGTTCTGTGGATCGATGGTGAGCGCCTCGCCGCCCTGCTCAACTGAAACCTGGAAACGCTGCGGCGCTGTGGGATTCAAATGATAGCCAGCGGGCAATTCGACATTGATCGAGAGCGCGCCATCCCCGGTGTGGATTCTCTGCGGCGCTAACTTGATTTCTTCGGCGTTCGGCGTAACGTCAGCATTCGCAGTTGTCGTTTGACTTGAAGCGGGTGGTTGCAGTCCCTTGATTGGCAGTGTCTTTGTTTCTTTCGTTTTCAAATCGACGACGCGAATCGCGTGATTGTTCGTGTCCGCGACGTACAATTTCTCGCCCGCGATTGTCAAGCCACCAGGTTCATAGAACGAAGGCTTTGCGCCGTCACTCTGCCCCGGCTTGCCGGTTCCCGCAAAACTCTTAACTGACCGCGCCACTGGATCTAATGATTTGATTTTGTGATTGTAGGTATCGGCAATCAAAAGTTTGTCGTTCCAACGCGCCAAGCCAAGCGGATGCTGCAAACGAACGTCGTTGCCTAAACCATCTTCATCTCCGAAGTCAAAGAGGTTGCCGCCAACCAGCGTGCGAACTTTGCCGGCAGAGCCGAGATCGACCGCCCGAATAATGTTGGCTTCGGCGTCAGACACGTACAAGGTTTTTCCGTCTGTTGCCAGCGCCGACGGTTGCGCGAAGGCCGCTTGGTCGAGAGGACCATCCCTGCGCGCTTCACCTCCCGAACCTGCAAAGATTGAAACCTGCTGCTTGTCGAGGTCGAGTTTCCAAATCTGGTGCGGCCCAGCCATGGCGATGTAGAGCGTCCGTCCGACCAACTGCAAATCCCACGGCGAATTCAACGCCGTGCTGCGCGCCATTCCCGCTTCAGGCTCGCGTGATTGCCTTCCGGTTCCGGCTACCGTCTTAACAGTTTTCGATTTCAGATCGACTTCGCGAATTAGATGGTTTTCAGTATCAGCAACGTATAGCGTGTCGCTGTCGAGCGCCATTCCCTGCGGTCGAAAGAAAGTTGCACGATCAAACGATCCATCATCTGCTCCGTGCGCGCCTGTGCCGATGGTTTCAAGCAAAGTTCCGTCGAGCTTCGCGATTACGATGCGATTGTGATCCGAGTCTGCAATGAAAAGGCGATCGCTCTTTGCGTCGGCCAGGATTTTACCGGGAAAAGCCAGCGGCAGATCGCCAATCTTCGCGCGTTCCAGCACAAGTTTCAGTGGCGCTTCATTCAGTTTGCCGCGTTTGCGAAACTCTGCAATCGTGTCGCCGATAGCTTTGTCGAGCGCTTCGTAACCGCCTTCGCCGGACAACCGGCCAATAATGTAGCCGGCTGGATCGATCAGGTATCGTGTCGGCCAGGCGTTGACCGCATAAGCATTCCAGATCGCAAAGTCCGCATCGTTAACTACCGGATGCTCGATCTCGTAACGCAGAATGATGCGACGAATGTTCTCAGTCTCCTTTTCATTCGCGAATTTCGCCGAATGCACGCCGATGACTACCAGTTCGTTTGGGTACTTGCGCTCGAGCCGCTTCAGATCGGGAATGATGTGCATGCAGTTGATGCAACCGTAAGTCCAGAAGTCGAGCAGCACGACTTTGCCCTTCAACGCCGAGAGCGTTAGCGGCCTGTCCGTGTTGAGCCAACCGCGCGCGCCGTTCAGCTCGGGCGCGCGCATCCGAGCGCCATCTTGTGTCGCCATTTCCAGACCTTCCTGGGAATCTCGAACCTTTGAAGCTGCTTCGAAGCTGAGGGCGGGAGATAGAATTAGCATTAACCACAGAGCCACAGAGACGCAGAGTCGGTCTTTGGTTTTTGGCCTTTGGCCTTTGATCTTTGACAAAGACCTAAGACCTAAGACCGAAGACCTGCCTCTGTGATGAAATCTCATCGTCTAATACTCAACCCGCAAGAACTTGATCGAGCCTCTCAACCGCTCTTCTTAGATGCGGAATCGTGATCGACCCGCCTACGACCAGCGCCACATTGAATGCATCCATGAATTGTTCGCGCGTCACGCCACAGTCGGCGCACTGTTTGATGTGATAAGTGACGCAGTCGTCGCAACGCAGCACAATCGAACCAACCAGACCCATTAGTTCCTTCGTCCTCTTATCCAGGGCGCCGTCTTCAAACGCCTGCGTATCGAGCGCGAAAAATCTCTTGATGCCGAGATGCCCACTACCCAAAAGCACACGGTTCATCTCAGCGCGATAACGATCAAAATCGTCCATCAGATTGAGCCCTTCAAATCGCTTATCTTCCGGTTGAATGTACCACAGCCTGACGCGTTGCCTTAATCCGGGGCAAGAGCATTGGCTTAAACTAGTAAACCTGCTGCACAACTCTCAGTTTCCGATACACGCTGGACATTTGATGCGTCTGCGGTGTAGAAGAATTAATTTCGCCAGGCACACACTATCGATTCGCTAACATATGCTTCGCGCCGGAATCGTCGGTTTACCCAACATTGGAAAGACGACCCTTTTCAACGCCGTGACGGCGCAATCGTCCGGGCTGATCGCCAATTATGCCTTTTCTACCAGCAAGCCGAACGTGGGCGTGGTGGCGGTTCCGGATGAACGGCTCGAGCCGCTCGCCAAATTGGTGAAGACTGAGGTAATCGTTCCGGCCAGCGTTGAGTTTGTCGACATCGCCGGCCTGGTGCGCGGCTCGTCGCAAGGCGAAGGAATGGGCAATCAATTCCTGCACGCCATTCGCGAGACGGACACGATGATTCAAGTCGTGCGTTGTTTCGAGGACGAAAGTGTCGTCCATGTCGACGGTTCAATCGATCCCAAGCGTGACATCGAGACGATTCAGATAGAACTTGCGCTGGCGGATTTGGCAACTGTCGAGCGCCGTCGCGAGCGCGTACAAAAGACGGCGAAGAGTGGCGACAAGACTGCGCGCGCAGAGTTGGGCGTAATTGATAAGCTGCAACCGGTGCTGGAAGAATTCAAACCAGCGCGCAGCGTCTCGCTTGATGATGATGAGCGCACGATCGCTCGGAACTATTTCTTGCTGACAATGAAGCCGACGATTTATGCGGCGAACGTTAACGAAGCGACGCTCAACGCGCCGGATGAGAACGAATACGTAAAGCAAGTGCGCGAAATAGCTGCCGCCGAGACTTCGGAATGCGTCGTGATTTGCGCTCAACTCGAGGCCGATCTCGTCGATCTTTCGCCCGCAGAACGACGCGAATATCTGGAATCCCTGGGCGTCAAGAGCAGCGGCGTAGATCAACTCATCAAGAGCGCCTACCGCGTTCTGGGCTTAATGTCCTTCCTGACCGCCGGAGAAAAAGAAGCGCGCGCCTGGACCATTCCCCAAGGCTCGCGGGCACAAGACGCCGCCGGCGCCATTCATTCCGACATTGCTCGCGGCTTCATCCGCGCTGAGATCGTCGGCTACGACGCGCTGATGCGCGCCGGCTCATACACTGCGGCCAAGGAACAGGGACTAATGCGTTTGGAAGGCAAGGGCTACATCATGCAGGAAGGCGACGTGGTGAATTTTCGATTTAATGTCTAAGTGACTCACCGCAGCACCGCGCGAATGCCGACGACGATCAAGTAGATAATAGCGACTACGACCGCGACTTTGATCAGCAGGACTGCCAAGCCAACCAAAAACCCGAGA
>QHXG01000490.1 GCA_003222845.1 Acidobacteriota bacterium
CGAAGGAATTTAATGCGGCGGTGCTTCAGTTTCTGGATAAGAATAGGTTGCTGAAGTGAGGTGACTATCCGCAGATTTCGCAGATGACGCAGATTCACAAATCTGAAACGAACCTTGAGGTAGATGCTTTGTTTCGTAATCGGTGTAATCTGCGAAATCTGCGGACCTTTCACCGATTACTCCTTGCCACCGTGCTCCTCGATTAGACGCATGGCCGGCCCACTCACGAAGACTTTCGCGTGAAAACGTTTGCCCCACGACAATGCAGTGACGTCGCGATACTCGTAGACGTTCTCTACGTCATACTGTGGCCCGTATCCGGGATGGAGTTTTTTGCGCAGCGAAGCACGCACGTTTGGAGCGGCGCCATGATCGAGTAGCAATTGCGTGAATGGCGCGACCTGCGGCCTTCGGGCGTGCGCCCACCCGCCGGTGTAGTTCATCCAAAAATTCGGCTGCGAGACGACTGTGCAGAAGAGCGGCGTATGCCCGCCGAATCCATCACTGTCGACATCGGCTCTTGCATTGAGATCTGCGCCATGCTCGATCAGCCAGCGCGCGATCTCGATCTCATTGTAGTCGGCGCACATGTGTAGTAGCGTGGTTCCTTTAAGTGGTGTGCCCTGTGTCGCTTGTATTTCGTCGTGGCATCCCAACTGCGGCGGATAGATTTCTTCATGCGTGAACGTACGCTGCAAGACTTTCGGATCGCGCCGCAAATGCTCTTCCAGCAAATCGAGCCTGCCACGATGCAGCGCCATCGTAGGTGTATCCGGCAGCTCTAATCCGTGGCGCACGTACAGCTCAAGAATCTCATGCTTCGCAGCGGGATTACGGCTATCGGTTTCGAGCACAATATCGACGGGCGCGAGCCGCTTACCTTCTTTATCGCGAACCGGCACGCCAATCTTCAGCGCGAATGCCGTCCCCGGCACGCTCAGCGTATATGCCGGTCCACTGAGGGCGCCTTCCGGCGGCGTCGGCGAACCCAGCAACTTGTAGAGCATTGCGGCCGTGGTGATCTTGCTCTGCAGCATCGCGCGGCCCATTGCGTGTTTAAGGTCAAGCGCCCCGAATTTGTGAAGCAGTTTAATGATCTCGTCGCGGCCGAGATTGGCGGCATAACTGAGCGGCGGCCCCCAGTTATTGTTTCGAATGCCTGCGTTCTCGTGCAGGAGCTGCGGATTTTGCACGACGATTTCACGAACCGCTTCGACACCGTCGCGCCAGATCGCGTCGATCAGCTTGCATGCCTGGACCAGGCGCGGCCAGCTCGGGGCGCCATAACTACGCGCCAGCACGAGCTGCGCGTCCGCGAGCTTGATCGGAGTCCGCGCGTCCTGCGTGCGGTTCCCGAACATCTTGTCCGCATTTGTTGCGAGCGCGGACGTCTCGTCCGCATTGAGCGCGAGGCGCGAAGCCTTCGGGTGATATTTCTTGAATTCCTCGATCGCCTCCGGATCACCCCGCCGGATTGCGCGGAGCAGGTCCTTAGCTTGACGTTTCAGTTGATCGAGATTGGGACGAACCGGAAGTAGTCGACTGGGGGTGAAACGATCTTGATCTTCAGACACTACGAGCCTCCCTTAATCAATGCCCGTTGTCCGCTGGTTCGGGCGAAAGGAGGTTCGCGTCGGAACCCTTTCAAGACAATCGATTAGGTGGACTCAGTCCTGCCCGCGGACGGGTGGCGGCCTGCACGCCGACCGCGAGCATAGCGTTGGCAAGGGTTGCGCGTCAACATAATCTGAGGAGAACAGTGTGCCAAGAATTTATAGGCAGGTAACTCCCTCTCCCTTTGGGAGTGCCCGGGGTGAGGGCCTAGCGACAAAACCCAAAATACTTCTTTTTCCTTTCTTATCCGGGCGGAGAGGAAAAGGATGGAGGAGAGTTTTCTTTTCTTGTTACTCAGCTAGGCCCTCACCCCAACCCTCTCCCAAAGGGAGAGGGCGTTTACCTACAAAATTTTGGCACACTGTGGGATAGAATTAATTCGCCACCTCATCCATTAGCCGCGACCAACGATGACGAGCGACATATCGTCTACGAGTGCGCGAGTCGCCGCGAAATCCTGGACGGCGCCGAGTAATGAAAACAACATCGCATCGGCAGACGCAGTATGCGTCCGACGCAGATGTTCCTGGAGCCGTGCAATGCCGAACTCCTCACCCTTTTCGTTGACTGACTCGATGAGGCCGTCAGAGTAAACCAGCAGGACATCGCCAGAGCCGAACCCGACGCTTCCGCTGACGTAAGCGGCCGCTGGGAGAACCCCAAGCAACAGTCCACCCTGAGAGAGCGATTCCAACTCTCCATTCGCACGCAGCAGCAAAGCGGGCGGGTGTCCAGCGCTACAGTAGTCAAGTCTTCCGCTGATGGAATCAAGCCTGGCAAGAAATAAGCTAGCGAGGGGCACCGAGGTCATGCGGCAGACATCGCGGTTAACGCCGGCCACAATCGACTCAGGCTCACTAGTCACAGCGGCGTGCGTAGCCACCAGTCCCACCAAGTGCGTGGTCCACATTCCGGCCGCCAGGCCTTTGCCGCAGATATCGCCCAAAGTCAGGAGTACACCGTTGTTATTTTCTTCAATTGTGAAAAAGTCGCCTGGCAAGTGTCGAACCGCGAAAATTTCGCTGGCAATCTCGAAGTTGCCGTAACGTACCAGGCGAGGAGCGCAAAGACGCCGGTGCACTTGCGCCGCCTCAAAGATGGCGGTGTGCAATTCGGCGTAATCCTTCTGCAGCGTTGCCAGCTTCACCTCCAACTCCTGCCGGCGTGTTTTCCTTACGCTTCGGCGGCGCAGCAAAGGAACTCCCGGTTCGAGTGCGCGCCGAGTCGCTAACGAAGTACCTGACTGATTCATGAAGCTCATCTCCATATGACGGTGTTAGAGTACCAACTTTAGTTGGGTTCTTTCTCAGTTGAAAAAAGCCCGACTGAAGTCGGTACTCTAAACGCCGTCAGCCAACGAATTTATAGCCACTGCCGTGAATAGTAAGAATGAAACGCGGCTCCTCAGGGTTTGGTTCCAACTTCTGTCTGAGATGGACGATGTGCGTATCGACTGTCCGCGTGTTGGGATAGTTCTCGTAACCCCACACCGCGTCCAAAAGCCGATCGCGGCTGAGCGTTTCGCCGGGATGCGAAACAAAGTAGGCGAGCAGGGCGAACTCTTTGGCCGAGAGATCAACTTGTGCGCCCGCGCGCAACACTGCGTTGCCGCGTATGTTGACTTCGATATCACTGAATCGATAGATCTCGGGCGTCGACGCTGGCGGTGAGACGCGTCTGAGCACAGCCTTAACCCGGGCCATCAGTTCGCGAATCGAGAACGGCTTGGTGACGTAATCGTCCGCGCCAAGCTCCAGGCCCACCACCTTGTCGATCTCCTGGCCGCGCGCAGTCAGCATGATGATGGGCACCGAGGGGCGCTTGGCTTTTAACTGCTTGCAGACGTCAAGGCCGCTCATGCGCGGCATCATTACGTCCAGGACAACCAGATCGGGATCGTCGGCCAGGGCACGATCAAGCCCTGCCACTCCGTCGCCGGCGCTTATCACTTCATAGCCTTCGTATTCGAAGTTGTCCCGCAGACCCTCAACCATGGCAGGCTCGTCTTCTACGATCAAGATGCGGGTTTTCTTAGCAGGCGACTCGGTGATGTCATTGTTTGCTGGCGGCATCGCATTCGAGCGACCGTTGCCGCTACCACGTCTCAATTGCTCGTTGGTTTTCATGTTTCCTTTCATCAATGAACCGGCGCTTAGGTTGTAGCAATAGTGTCAGAGCCGCGAGCGGTACCGACCGGAAACTACCACGCGCCGTTGAAAAACCAAAAGATGCCGAGTGCTTTCAAAGCTGCCTCTATGATCCGGTCGCTACCGATCGCGGTTCTGACACTGAGCCAGTTGCCAGCGGCAGCGAAAGAATAAACCTACTGCCTTTTCCCGGCGTGCTTTCCACGGCGATTTCTCCACCATGTGCTTCGGTGATGTGCCGAACGAGAGATAGACCCAGCCCACTTCCCTTCGTGTTGTGCACCAGCGGATCTCCTGTCCGGTAAAACTTCTCGAAGATCTTCGACTGATCGCGACGGGCAATGCCGATGCCGTGATCCTCCACTTCGAGCTTGACGGCGCCGTTGTCACGATACAGCTTCACGCCGAGGAATTTCTCCTCCGCGGAATACTTCAGCGCGTTGTTAACCAGGTTGACCACAGCGCGCGCGATCGCTTCGCGATCCACGCGCACCACCGGAAGGCTCGAGTCAATGCTCTCTTGAAGCGCGAATCCCTGTTGCTCGATTTGATAACGATACGAGTCGAGTGTGTTGCGAACCAGGTCGGCAATGTCGGTCTCGCGGAATTCATACTCCTTGCGTCCGGCCTC
>QHXG01000491.1:0-852 GCA_003222845.1 Acidobacteriota bacterium
CCAGAGGCCTGCAGGCTCCAGTGGCATTTCCCTATCAGCGACCTACTGAGGCGTCGGCGATGGGAGGCGGAGTCTGGCAGGATAACACGGACGGCACTTACACTCAGCTTGATGACGACTACTATGTTCCAGCGACCGGCTGGTCGTACCTTGATCTATACCTCATGGGCCTGGTCGCTCCGGCTGAAGTGCCCGACTTCTATGTTCTGAGAAACCTCGCTTCGGCTGGGAGGGATGCTAATGGCTTTCCGATTTTCAAGGCCGACCGGACGAAGGTAACCATCCAGGACGTGATCGCGGCGGAAGGGCCACGCTTGCCCGACGTCGAGCACTCGCAGAAGCAGTTCAACACCGGAATCGTCGTTGTCGTTGAGCACGGGAATAAACCGAGCAAGGAATTGATCGAGCGCGCCAACGGGATTCGAGAAAGGTGGATTGATTACTGGGCAACCACCACCGGTCACCGTTCCTCGATGACGGCGGATCCGAAGTGAGGGCCGGCTGCAAATCTTCAGTCCAGAGGTTAACCCATGGTCCACACCTTAAACGTCAACACAACAATAATCGTTGCCGTAATCGCTTTGACACTCGGCATCTATGGAGTGTTGGAGAGGACCGGAACCACTCCGTCGAAAGCGAGCGCCTTGACGTTGGGAGAGCTTTCCAGCGCGAGCCGCATTGCCGAAGTGCATCAATCGGTAAGAACTGATGTATCTCAACGGCTCTCATTACGGCGTGATGCAAATACCGAGACGATCCAACAAAGCACTCAAGGAGAGTCTCGTGACTCCGCGCTCACTCGCTCATCACGTTCCGTACCCGCTGCCGGCGCCGCGGTCGAGCAAACAGCTC
>QHXG01000491.1:951-5202 GCA_003222845.1 Acidobacteriota bacterium
GGACCCGATCACATCGTGCAGATCGTGAACTCGCGCATGGCGGTCTTCACGAAGAAAGGCAAACGTTTTGATACCACGGGGAAGATCTTATACGGACCGGTTGTGACTAACGCAGTGTTCGCCGGATTCGGCGGCCAATGCGAAGCGCGCAACAACGGCGATGCAGTCGTTCGTTACGATCAATTGGCGCGGCGCTGGCTCATCGTGATGCCGATCTTTGGGCGTGGTCCAGTCCGGGCCGATCAGCCGAGGCCGGGAAAATCAGGCGAGCCCGCACAACTCAATCCGCCCGGACGGCCCAGTCAGCCGGGGACTGCATTCAAGCTGGTTCCTCCGGCACAACCTAACCCCACCGCGAATCCCAATCGAGCCACGACCGCGACACAGGGTCAGGGACCATTCTCAATGTGCTACGCGGTGAGCACGAGTCAGGATCCGCTTGGTCAGTATTATCGATACGAATTTCTGCGGCCGCTCTTCCCGGATTATCCGCGGCCCGCAGTCTGGCCCGACGGTTACTACATTCCAACCAGCACCAGCGACGATCGAATTTCAGCGACGGTCGCAACGCAGAAACATGCGTGCGTCGTCGATCGTGCAAGGATGCTCAAGGGCGAGCCCGCGACGGAGCAGTGTCTCATCATCGAGAACGTAAACTTCTTGAACAACGCCGACCTCGACGGAAAGAAGCTGCCGCCATCGGGCGCGCCGAACATCATGATGGCAGCGGGCGGCACTCAATTGGACAAGATTCTTGAGAGCGACACGATCGACGTCTGGCGGTTTCACGTCGATTGGAAGAACCCTGCGAATACCAACGTCACTCGCGTAGAAAAGATCGCCGTGGCGCCTTACCAGTACCTTTGCGGAGGCCAGCTCACCAACTGTGTGCCGCAGCCGGGAAGTGATCGGCGGCTTGACGCGCAGGGCGACAAGATCATGGCGCGGCTGGTCTACCGGAGAATCGGCAATCATGGGTCGATCGTTGCAGTGCACTCGGTAAATACGGCGGCCGGAGGTGGTGGCGTTCGCTGGTACGAATTCCTGATTGACTCGAAGAATGCCGTGACGCTCCGTCAGCAGGGCACATATGCGCCGGACGGCTTCTATCGCTGGATGGCCAGCCCGGCGATAGACCACAAAGGAAACATCGGCATCGGCTATTCGTTTGGCGGCACGCCTCACTTTGCGGGCCAACGCTTTGCCGCCCGTCTGGCCAACGATCCATTGGGCAAGTTGACACTTCATGAGACAGTCTTGGTCGAGGGCCAGGCTGCACAGAATGTCATACGCTGGGAGGACTATACGCAGACCGCGATGGATCCGAGCGACGACTGCACGATCTGGTACGTTGGCGACTATCTGAAGAAAGATGCTGCGAGCTATTCAAGCCGCATCGGAGCGTTTCGAATGCCCGGCTGTCGTTGAGCGCGATGATTCTTGTTACAATGACTTAAGAGGAAAAATAGATGAGCGCGATCAGCGTAGACTTAGGGCAAGACTTGACGGCCCTGCTTCAGGGTCTCAACCAGCCCATCCAGCAAAGTGCGCGTGAATTAATAATTCTCGAACTCTACCGTCGCGGCACTATTTCCAGCGGCAAGGCCGCGGAGCTATTCGATATGTCGCGACCGGAGTTCATTCGCCATGCGTCACGTTTGGGAATCGCTTTCTTTGATCTTACTGAAGACGAATGGGCGACAGAGCGGACGCAAGCGGAAGCACTATGATCGCCCGGCCAGTAGTTTCAAATGCCAGCCCGATCATTGCGCTTGATGAAATCGGTCGGCTATCTCTAATGCAACAGCTCTTCGGCACGGTGCTAATCCCGCCGGCAGTCGCCGTTGAAGTTGCTCCCTCAGTAACACTACCGCCATGGATTGAACAACGGGCTCTGACACAAGCGATCGGTCCAATGGTTCTCAGAGCTTCGCTAGGTCCGGGCGAGAGCGAAACAATCAGTCTTGCGTTGGAGGCAAGAGCTGGCCTAGCAATCCTGGACGATCGCCCAGCGCGAAGACTGGCGCTTGCGTTGAGCATACCGATAATCGGAACTCTAGGACTTTTATTAGCCGCAAAGAAACGTAAACTGCTCCCTGCCATCAAGCCATGCCTTGATGATCTTGTTAGGCACGATTTCTGGATCACGTTGAACTTATACGATCAAGTCCTCCGCGACGCTAGCGAGAAATGAGAGAGATAGGTATGAACGAGAGTTCATTGCGCATTCATGCTCGTCTCAATCGATGTCGCGCGCTGCGAGCAGTTTGCCTTCTTGTTGCTTTCACAACGGCATCTTCGTCTCAAACGCCCAGCCCGCCCATAACATCGGGCCCGGCCAATGGACAGTTCAATCTCAAACTCGATGCCGGAGCGATCGTCAATCTACGACGCACAGACGATCGTGTTGATACAGATTACATTCAAGCCGGCCAGAGGCTGGGAGATGTTTTCCTTCGCTATCGTGGAAAAGATGGGGCTTGGGTGTCGGCTGATACTGCGCAGTTGGCCCGCAGTGGAGCTGGCACATTTGCGTTCAGCCAGGACGGCCGGAGCTATTCGGCGACCTATCAAATTCTTTACGCGCCGCCTGGTTCGAATACCGGCCCTGCAAACACGCGAGCCACGCCGATGCCGGTCTTTGAGCTGCGCGTGCAGTACACGATCGAGGAGCACGCCGTCGTCTGGACGCTGACAATCCAGAATGTCGGCAACGCGTCGCGGCAGATTGATGACTTGGCAATTCCGCTTCCGGTCGCTTCATCCGCGACGAGTGGAACTAATCGGCCGCTTACCGTTCTCAAGCACAGCTTCATCTCCGGTTACGACTCGTACATGTACTGGATGCGCAGCAACAACGTTGGGCCATATCTCGTCTTGACGCCGCTCGAAAATACGAAGTTTGAATACTGGGACGTGCAACGACCCGTTGAGTCAGCGCAAGCTGGGCCAGTCGGTCGCGGCATATATCGCGTCTATATTCATTCGTTGGCGGCGGGGACTGAAGCGAAAGCGCAAGGAACCAAGTGGCGGCAGCCGAATACGAGTCTGAAGCTCGCGCGCAAGGGCCAGCCGGGCGACACTGTCTCATACGGATTCAAATTACACTGGGCGGAGGACTACGACGCGATCCGTCAATTGCTCGTTGACGAGGGCCTCGTTGATGTCCACGTCGTGCCCGGCATGACTGTGCCGAATGATCTCTTCGCGCGCGTGGCGCTGCGGACAAAGCAGCCGATTCAGGCAGTTGAAGCGGAGTTTCCTCAGCAGACGAAGATTGAATCCCTCGGCGCGAAAGGCGATCTGCATTTTTATCAGATTCGGTTTTCCAAACTTGGCGAGAATCGGCTGACGATTCGATACGGGAACACGCAGCACATGTTCCTGGAGTTCTTTTCCACCGAGCCGCTGGAAACTCTGATGAAGAAGCGCGCGACATTCCTCGCACACATCCAGCATCGCGATCCGAGCAAGTGGTACAACGGGCTGATCACTGACTGGAACATGGAATCAAGGGTGCTGCTCAGCCCCGACAACTACGACCGCATCCAGAGTTGGCGCATCTATGCCGTGACCTGCGACGATCCGGGACTCGGCAAGCCCGCTTACGTCGCGGCCAAGAACGCCGAGTTCCCGGTGCAGAGTGAAGTTGAAGCGCTCGACTATTACATCAAGAATTTCGTCTGGGGCGGGCTACAGCAAACTACTGACGAACCTTACCCATACGCCATTTACGGCATTCCCGACTGGAAGACCAACCGCGAGAGCCTTGACCCAGGCCGCAACGGCCAGCGGCACATCTGGCGCATCTACGACTACCCGCAAATTAAGACGGCGTTGCCAGCGGCGGAATATCTGCGGCGCGCCTACGGCACAGCCGTCGCGCTGTTCACCGTCCCCATGCAGATCGAGGGATGGTCAGCTTACCGAACGGGTCTATACAACGAAGTGGTGATCGTAGATTTGATCGCAGATCTGCAAGCCGCAGGCATGACCAAGGAAGCCGAAACGCTGAAAGGTCACTGGGGAAAAAAGGTCAAAACTTTCGTCAACGGCCAGCTCAATCTATTTCAGTCTGAGTACGCATTCGATTCCACGGGCTTTGAGTCCACGCACGCCCTCGCCCGTTACGCCCTCGAACACGCCGACCAGCCCGGTGAAAACAAGTCGGGCATCCCGCTCGAGAACGCGCGACGGTTCATGCAGACGCAACTCGCGTCCAACATCTTCTGCCGCGGTTGGCTCGAGCCC
>QHXG01000525.1 GCA_003222845.1 Acidobacteriota bacterium
AGTTCATCGCTACCAAGCTCGTGCGGCACTTTGTCTCGGACGATCCGCCGCCCGCGCTGATCGATCGCGTGGCGCAGACTTTCTTGAAAACCGAAGGCGACATTCGCGAAGTCCTGAAAGCGATCTTCTTTTCGCCCGAGTTTAATTCAGCCGCTGCTTATCGCGCGAAAGTGAAACGACCGTTTGAATTGGCCATCAGCGCGGTGCGCACCCTGGGCGCGGATACGAACGGCGGGCCGCAATTCCATCAATGGATTGCACGTATGGGCCAGCCGCTCTATGGTTTCCAGACGCCGAATGGTTATTCGGACATAGCTGAGAATTGGGTGAACACCGGCGCGTTGCTCGAGCGGATGAACTTTGCTCTGGCGTTGGTAAGCAACCGAATTCCGGGCACGCGCGTCGATCTATCTCGCTTCGTTAGCGAAACGCGCGACAATAAGTCTATTGATAAAGAGAAGCTGTTAGATCGGCTGGCGACGCTGATCGTCGGGGGCGAAATCTCGGCGAAGACCAGAGAGACTCTGCTCAAGGAGTTGAACGATCAGATTTTGCTGCCTGCTGCGCCGCCAACACAGACCGTGTCGATGAAAGCGCCGGAAAATCCCTTCGAGGCCGGATTTCAACGCGGTATCCTGGGACCTGGCGGCGGAGGACCACCGCAACTCGCCAGAGTGAATCCGGCATCGATCGATAATCCGGTGGTGAAGATTGCTGGGTTGATTCTAGGGTCGCCGGAATTTCAGAAGCAGTAAATACGTGGTCTTTGGTCTTAGATCTTTGGCCTTTGAGAAAACTTGAAGATCGAAAACCAAACCAAAGACCAAAGACCAATCGTTTTGAGGAATACGATTATGAATAGAAGATATTTCATTAGATCCGGCGGCATCGCGCTCGCTTCATTCGGGGTGATGACTTCGGCGCCGAGCTTTCTAAGCCGTGCACTGGCGGAAACGGTTGACAAAGTCACGGGCGGGCGGCGCAAGACGCTGATTGCGATCTTTCAACGAGGTGCGGTTGATGGCTTGAATGTCGTCGTGCCTTACGGCGAGCATGCTTACTATGACGTGCGGCCGAACATCGCGGTGGCAAAACCGGATGGCGGCGCTGAGTCTGCGATCAATCTCGATGGCTTCTTTGGTCTGCATCCGGCGCTTGTGGCCTTCAAGCCGCTGTGGGATTCGAAGCGCCTGGCGATCGTTCACGCTTCCGGCTCGCCGGATAATACGCGTTCGCACTTTGACGCGCAGGATTACATGGAATCAGCGACGCCGGGCGTGAAGTCGACCCAGGATGGTTGGCTGAATCGCTACCTGCAAACGAAGCCTGATCCGCAGAAGTCTCTCTTCCGCGCGGTCTCAATGACGCAGAACATGCCGCGCGCGATGCAGGGCAAAGCACCCACGCTGGCGATTTCGAATCTGGCGGACTTCAGCATCCGCGCCGGCCAGAGTTCGGCAGCAATACAGGGCGGCTTCGAAGCGATTTACGATCAAACTGTAAACGATGCGCTGCATGGAACCGGAAAAGAAACATTCGAAGCGATCAATTATCTGAAGCAAGTCAATCCAGCGCAGTTCAAACCTGAGAATGGCGCGAACTATCCGCAGACGCCATTCGGCAATGCGCTCCGCCAAATCGCGCAATTGATTAAGGGCGGCGTCGGCTTGGAAGTCGCATTTGCCGACATCGGCGGCTGGGACACGCACGTTAACGAAGGCAATCAACAAGGGCAGCTCAGTAATCTACTGCGACAGTTCAGCTCGGCGATCGCAGCGCTTTACACCGATCTTGGCCAGCGGATGGATGAGGTGGTGATATTGACAATGTCTGAGTTTGGCCGCACGGTTAAAGAGAACGGCAATCGCGGCACCGATCACGGACACGCGAACGCGATGTTCATCGTCGGCAATACCGTTCGCGGCGGAAAGGTCTACGGCGATTGGCCGGGGCTGAAGAGCGAGCAATTGTACGAAGGCCGCGACCTCGCGTTAACGACTGACTTCCGCGACGTCTTCGGTGAGATTGCTTATAAGCACCTCGGCGCCACGAACTTGAAAGCCGTCTTCCCTGGATACACGGGAAGTTCGTCGAAATTCCGGGGCTTTCTGGGCTGAAAATTACAACCGAGCGGAACGATCTGAAACGCAGACATCGCCTTAAAGTGGTGTCTGCGTTTTTGTCTTCTAGGTTTCGCTCGTCGCTAAGGGGAGACGATTTCTGAGCACAGCGTTTTCGTGGGACGCTCTGCCGGAACCTAGCTCTCATTCACACCCTGCTTTAGCTCGGTGTTGGGCGAAACGAACCTGAGACGGTTAATTAATTTATTAACAGGGAATGGTCGCTGACCACCCAGCTAACTAAAGCAGGGTGTGAATGAAAAGAAATCGTAATGCTCGGACTTATCTGCCGGACTCTTGGCGCACTGGAGCCCATTCTCGACTGGCGCGCCTTCGGACTTTCGTCTATCCTGCGAAGTCAAAGCAATTCACTGAAAAGTCTACTGTCACTTGAAATTCGACCTATGATTATTCATCGTCAAAACCGCGCGATGATCATCTTGCTCGCGGTCACCTTCTTTATTTATCCACTTCTTGCGTTTGCACAACGACCAGCCGCGTCCCAGGAGGTTAAGTACTCACCACAGCTCGCTTCCGAAATCAAGAAGGTCCAGCAGGCGGCCCTGGAAAGCGATTATGCTTACCGCCAATTGGCCCATCTCTCCAACAACATCGGACCGCGACTAAGCGGTTCACCGCAAGCGCAGGCCGCGGTCGAATACGTTGCGGCCGAGCTTCGCAAACTTGGTCTCGAGGTGCAGCTCGAAAAGTGCATGGTACCGCACTGGGTGCGCGGCGAAGAGGCGGGCGCACTCACTGAATATCCGAGCATGGCGCCCAATACGACGCAGAAGATCGCACTCACGGCGCTTGGCGGCAGCGTGGCGACGCCGGCTGACGGCTTAACTGCCGAGGTCGTTGTTGTTAACAATTTTGACGAGTTGGAAGCACTCGGTCGTAATCGAGTCGCGGGGAAAATCGTGCTCTTCAACGCCAAATTCGATCAGCGCCTGGCCGACAACGGATTCGAGGGTCAGGCTTACGGGCAAGCAGTGATTTATCGCGGCATCGGGGCCAGTGCCGCGGCTCGCCTGGGAGCGGTTGCGGCGCTCAATCGATCCGCCGGCGGCGCGGATTATCGTCTGCCGCATACAGGCGCGTTGCGATATGCCGATGACGCTCCGAAGATTCCGGCGGCCGCGGTTGCTTCTGAAGATGCCGATCTTATCGCCCATCTTGCGAGTGAAGGAAAAGTGAGAATGCGCCTGGTGCTGACCCCGCAGAATTTGCCGGACGCAGTCAGTTATAACGTGATCGCAGATTTGAAGGGCAGCGAACATCCGGAACAGGTTGTGATTGTGTCTGGCCACCTCGACTCGTGGGACCTTGGCCGCGGCGCGATCGACGATGGCGCGGGCGTGGCGATTGCGATGCAGACGGCTCAATTATTTAAGCAGCTTCGCCTGCGTCCAAAGCGCACGATTCGAGTCATCGCGTGGATGAATGAAGAGAACGGCCTGGCTGGCGGCAGAGCTTATGCGAACGATCATAAAGACGAGATGGCGAATCATTTCGCGGCGATCGAAAGCGATCTCGGCGCCGGCCATCCACTCGGTTTCTACGCGCAGGGCAAGCCCGAGATTTTGACTTTGCTGCAACCGCTCACCGTAATTCTGCAAACGCAGGGCGCCGGCGTC
>QHXG01000106.1 GCA_003222845.1 Acidobacteriota bacterium
CTTTGTCCTTATCAATCGGATTGAAATAGCCGAGCTGATTTAAACGAATAACCGAGAATTCGAACGTATTTTGATTGTAGATGTCGCCCTCATTCATCAGCACTTCCCGGCGCAGGACGTTGTCGCGCGTGAAAGTGTTCCCGGTAAACTCCAGCCGCCGCAGCGTGAATTGCTTGCCCTCGTCGATGGTAATCAGAAAGTCAGCGACACCTTCGTTTGCATTCTGGGGATTATCCTTGAAAGTTGGCGTGACTTCCGCCGTGTACTGAATGAACCCCTGGGCGCCGTAATACTTCTTGAGATTCTCGTAGAGCGCCTTGCTGATAGCTTCGCCGTTGGCGACCTCGCCCTTTTTCAAGCCGATAATTGCCTTGATCACGACTTCAGAGAAAATCGAGTTGCCTTCGATTTTCATTTCGCCCAGACGATAGAGCTTGCCGTCGATGATTGGAACGGTAATACGCAACGTGTCGTCTGTCGACGAAAGGAACGGGATAGGCAAAATCGGAAAGCCGGTGCGCCGCCGGCCCAGGCCCTCGACGCGCGGCTCGCCGTGGCGCGCCTGCAAGTAGCCCTTTGACCGCATGTAGTTGTCAACCTTGTGCAGGTCGAACTCGAGCTTTTCCCGATCCAGAATGTCCTGTTCGCGAAAGCGCGTGATCAGGCCTGCCTCTTTGACGTATTTCATCTGATCGCGCAACTTCCCACTCTTGAAGACGTGACTGCCTTCGAACTGAATCTCGGCGACGCGCACGCGCGGGCCTTCCTTGACTTGAAAAGTGATCGCGTTCGACGTTGCTGACACTCTTTCGATAGCGGCTTTCACCGTGGCGTTCGGGTGTCCCTTGGCGGCAAGCATATCATGGAGGGTGCGAGTCGCATTTCTGAGCTTAACTGGATCCTGGATCGCTTCTTTCGAGACTCCGACGCGTTTCTCGCGAAAAGTCTTCAACACGTCTGACTCGGACACACTCTTGAGTCCTTCAAACTGAATGTCGCGAATAATGGGTAGTTCACTAACGTAGAAAGTTACTTCCACGCCACCGCGGGGGCCGTCTCCTATTGCCACCCGGAAGTCCGTCTTATCGAAGAACCCAAGTGAAAGGAGTGTCTGCATGTCACGCTCGACTTGCGCCGCGTTATAAGTGTCACCGGGGCGGGTTTGGATGTAGTAGAGGAGGTCTTCTTTGCGCAAGCGTCGATTGCCGATGACGTCCACAGTTTCAACCAGGCGCGGCTGTTGTTGCGCGCACGCCCGATCAATAAAGAACAGGGAAGCGGTGGCGATAAAGAGGCCCAGAACGGCGAGCCTGACGACGCGATATAAATGCATAAGTGCCGGTTCCCTAAGGGTTTTGTCCGGGGACAGTCACACAGCTTATGAAAAAATTTCAGCGCTTATTTCAGGAAAACCGTAACACAAACAGGTCGCGATTGTGCAGCCTGGGGAGCACTTTGATTCACCGCGGCTCTCGCCCGTTGCCAGTTTCCAGATTAACAAAGTGGCGCATTATAACGGGAAAATAAAGCGAAAGTCCAAAACGCAAGGGAAGCAGGAGGAAACGGCGGGCAGAGCCCCACCTTTAGTTTAGTCTCTTATCCGAACCTATTGTAGCGATGGAGTGATCAGTGCGTTAAAAGTAACTCGCCAGTCTGCTCGATTCCTGCTTCGTCGATCACGATCGTGCGGAAGCTTAACTCGTCACTCTCCATGAACATCTCAACCAGCGATGCGTCGGCGAGTTGGCCTTGAATCAGCGCCTCGGAAAGCGGATCTTCGACATGCTTTTGCAGGGCGCGGCGCAAGGGGCGCGCGCCATACGAGCGATCGGCACAGGTTTTATTGACAATCCAATGCTTGGCATCGTCCGCCAGCCGCACAATAAACCCGTGGTTGGACATCGTGTGGTTTAGTTGATCGACTTGCAACTGCAAAACGTCCAGCAACTCCTCATCGCCTAATTCATCGAAGACGATAATTTCGTCCAACCTGTTGATGAATTCAGGATTGAAGGTTTGGCGGACCGAGTTCATCACCATCTCTTCCATCTTGCCGTGCGAGACATCGGATGACCCCTGGAATCCCATCGTGCCTCTTTTCTGAATGAAGCGCGCGCCGATGTTCGAGGTCATAATGATAATCGCGTTCTTGAAATCAACGGTGTTGCCCAACGCATCAGTAAGAATCCCGTCTTCGAAAACCTGCAGCAACACGTTGAAGATGTCGGGATGCGCCTTTTCAATCTCATCAAACAACAAAACTGAGTAAGGTGAACGCTTAATCCTCTCAGTCAGTTGTCCGCCTTCTTCATGTCCGACATACCCCGGCGGCGATCCGATTAGTTTCGACACGGAATGTTTTTCCATGAACTCCGACATGTCAAAGCGAATCATGGAACGCTGGCTGCCGAAAAGGAACTCAGCCAACGAGCGCGCCACCTCGGTTTTGCCGACGCCCGTAGGTCCCAGGAACAAGAACGAGCCGACGGGACGGTGCGGATTCTTCAAACCCGCCCGCGAGCGCCGAATCGCGCGCGCCAGCGCCGAGATGGCCGGTCGCTGAGATACTACGCGCTTATGCAACTCGTTCTCGATGCGGAGCAGTTTCTTGGCGTCGCCTTCCTTAAGCGAGGTGATCGGAATGCCGGTCCAGCGCGCGATCACTTCTTCGACATCGGCGCGGGTTACTTCCGCCAGGACGACCGGTTCTTCATCGTCGATAATCGGCATTTGAGCCCGGCCATACGTCGCCCGCTCCCATTCGGTCAACGAAACTGCCAGCGCATCGAGATTTCCCTGTTCGTCGCGCACGCGGAGTTTGACTCGCGCGCCGGCTTCGTCGATTACGTCGATGGCTTTGTCCGGCAGAAAGCGATCGGGAATGTAACGGCTGGATTGGAGCACGGCCGCCTCCAAAGCGCCTTCGCTGTAACGCACCTGATGAAAACTTTCGTAGCGCTCGCGCACGCCTTCGAGAATCTCGATCGCTTGATCCTCCGACGGCGGCGGCACTTTGACCGCCTGGAAGCGTCGCTCAAGCGAGCGATCCTTTTCGATTGACTTGCGATATTCTGCCGGTGTGGTGGCTCCAATGCATTGAATTTCACCGCGCGACAATGCGGGTTTCAAGATGTTCGCTGCATCCAGCGAGCCCTCTGCCGAACCCGCGCCCACCAGCGTATGCAGCTCGTCTATGAAGACAATGTATTGAGGGTTGTCTATTAACTCGCGCATTATCTGTTTCAGGCGCTCTTCAAACTGCCCGCGATACTTTGTGCCGGCGACGATTAAGCTGATATCAAGCGAAAGAATCCGCTTGTTCTCCAGAAACGAGGGCACCTCACCGCGCACGATACGCTGGGCCAGGCCCTCGACGATTGCGGTCTTGCCCACGCCGGGTTCGCCGATCAATACGGGATTGTTCTTAGTGCGCCGACAAAGTATTTGGACGACGCGTTCGATTTCACCATCACGGCCAATTAATGGATCGAGACGATCGTTATTGGCATCCTCCGTCAGGTCACGCGAGAATTCCAGGAGATGCGGAATGTCTTTGCGGTGACGCGCGTCGGCGCCACTTTGCCGCGCGATTTCGTCGCGCACGGCGGCCAGACGCAATCCGCGCTCGAACAGAATCTGCGCAGCCATCGAACGCTCTTCGCGCA
Source organism: Acidobacteriota bacterium (assembly GCA_003222845.1). Classification (GTDB taxonomy): domain Bacteria; phylum Acidobacteriota; class Blastocatellia; order Pyrinomonadales; family Pyrinomonadaceae; genus UBA11740. Next base: position 3,666 of record QHXG01000106.1, read on the forward strand.
GCAGTCCTAACAGCAAATGCTCGGTGCCGATGTGCCGATGCTGAAGTCGATCTGATTCATCATGCGAGAAATGAAGGACGCGCTTGGTCTCGGGCGCAAGCGGCAATTCGACCGAAGTCGGAATCCTTTCACGCAGGATTGTGCGGCCTTCGATTTCTCGGCGAATAGATTCGATTGTGATTTGGGCGCGGGGAAAGAAACGACCGGCGAGGGTTTTGTCTTCGCGCATTAAACCGAGCAAGAGGTGCTCAGGTTCGATGGCCGGCGCACCAAACTGTGATGCTTCGTAGCGCGCAAAGAAAATAACCCGACGCGCTTTTTCAGTATAGCGTTCGAACATCAGTTCTCCACAGAATATTTGAATGCCGGGAGCGCTTCGGATCCTGACGCCGAAACGCCGCGGGCATTATAGCGCAACCGCAGGCATTTTCCATTTTCCATTTTGTCATTTGTCATTCGCCCTGGGCGAATGGACAGCGCGGGGGTTCAGAGAGCTATCTGCTGGCGTGATGATTACGAGTAAGAAGCATTCAGTGAATACTCCAAACGACAGGCGAAAACATGGGAATGGAATATGAACCCCTCTCATCCACGGGCCATGCTCATAAGCCAGCCCATTCATTCACCAGGACTCTTCGACTAATATGACTGAGTCTTCTGTCAGATTGATTGCCTGACGGGAAGGGCGGGCTTGGCTGATTCTTGAACTAATCTCCTGTGTATCAACGACTTGCGCCCGATCTAACATCGCTGGCACGACCCTCGCAATAGTCGCAGCGCCCGTGGGAACTCTCTACGCGGCACGTTCTTTCAAAAGTCTAGGCACGGCCCTAACTCCAAAGACGAGTTCCTCGCCAAAGACAGGCGGCTAGAACTCGCTGGTTTCGGTTCCCTGACAAAAAAACGAGCGCTGCTCGAGACACGGCCCCAACCGAAAAGCCGCCGACGGTTCTGATGTCGCCGGCTTAACAGGGATTAAGAAGATGAAAAGAAAAACACACGCACCCGCCATTACCTGGATCACGACCTTGGCCCTTCTGGTTTCAATGTGCGCCAGCTTTATGTTTAGTTCGCACGCTGCCGCCCAGTCGAACAAGGACAAGGAAACTGCCACCCAACTTCAGGCGCGCGAGACCTCAGACGCGAACTATCCGATGCTCTCGAAATACGCAACTGACCTAACTCTGTTAGCGCTTCGAGGCAAGCTGGAAACAACTCGCGATCATGACGCGGATGTCGCGCGCGTGATTGCGAGTTTGTCGGCGCCCTCAAAAGCGCCAGTCGTCGTCGGTGAGTCAGATCTCGATCGCGACGCCGTCGCTCGTGGCGTAGCGATTAATATCGCGTTCGGCGACGTGCCGGATGCTTTGCGCGGGAAACGCGTCTTTCGCTTGAGTCTTGATGTCCTGGCAAAGGGTGCGAAGACCGATGGCGAGTTCGCCGCCCGCGTGCAGGCTGTCTTCACGGAAGCCGCCAAAGCTGAAGGTAAGGTCGTCCTTTTTGTCGATCAGCTTCACGAGTACGCCGGAGCGCGCGCGACTGCGATCGCGTCGGCAACCATGAAGGCCGCGATCGAGGCGAATCATCTTCGCATCATCGGCGGCGCCACGCCCGAAGCCTACGCCACTTACATCGCATCCGATGAAAGCGTCGCCAAACTGTTCGAGTCAATCTCAATCGATCACGCAGTTGACAACGCCTCGTCTTCGTCCTCAGTTAGGGGCAAAGACAAAAGGCACAGCCCAATCAACGAAGAGTTCGAAGGCGAAAAGATTTCTGCCGACATGCGCGAGCTGATGCAGAGCGCCGGTAAGAACGGACACGTAAAAGCCATCCTTCAGGTTGACGACGTTCACAGTCGCGAAGTCAGCGCTCTGCTGGCTCGTTACGGCGTGCTGATGGGCGACAGCATGGCTAAATTGGGCGCAATAAAGGTCGACCTTCCGGTCGCGGCAATCGAAGCGCTCGCTAGGAGCAATTCGATGAATTACATCTCGCCTGACGCCAAGATCGTAAATCTTGATTTCGGACACGTCGTGAAAACGACCGGAACAGATCAGGTGCGCAACCCATCCAGCGGTTCTCTGTTGGGCAGCCTCCTGGGCAGCACTACCATCGACGGCGGCGGCATGAGCATCGCCGTGATCGATTCTGGTGTGGATACTAGCCACGCAGCCTTTTCGGGAAAAGGTATTTTGGGCACCGGTTACCGTGTTGTGTTCAACAAGGACTTCACGACCGAGAACAACGCGAGCACTGACCCTTATGGCCATGGCACCCACGTTGCTTCTTCCGCGGTGGGAATAAGCACGACTGACGGTGATAAATATCAGGGCATCGCTCCTGGCGCCAGCCTCGTCAACCTGCGCGTGCTCGATAAGAATGGCGTGGGCGCAACCTCGGGCTTACTGGCCGCGATGAACTGGATCTTAAGTCCAGTCGATCCAACCAAGGCGGTCAGCTCCACCAACCCGCTTAACAAAGACAAGTACAGCGTTCGCGTAGTGAACATCAGCTTGGGCGCAAACGCGCTTAATTCTTACAAGAATGATCCTGTCTGCCGCGCGGCCCGCGCTTTGGTTGACGCCGGCCTCGTGGTCGTCGCGGCTGCCGGTAATGACGGTAAGGACGCGAACGGCAACAAGATTTACGGCCGGATTCACTCGCCGGGCAACGAGCCTTCGGTGATCACTGTCGGTGCTTCGAACACGTTCGGGACCGATGCGCGTTCGGACGATGCCATCGCGACTTACAGCTCTCGCGGTCCGACTCGCAGTTACTACACGGACGCTAACGGTGTGAAGCACTATGACAACCTGCTCAAGCCCGACCTGGTCGCGCCCGGCAACAAACTAATCTTCGCCGAAGCTGATTCCAGTGCCGGACCGAACCTGCTCGTCACGCAGAATCCGCAATTGGATTCCGGCATTACAGACAACAACAACAGGCGCCTGATGTACCTCAGCGGTACCTCGATGGCCACGCCAATCGTGTCCGGCGTGGCCGCGCTGATGCTACAAATCAATCCGAAGCTCACGCCAAATATGGTCAAGATGGCCTTGATGTACACGGCTGGGCCAATAGCCGGCTTCAACGAACTCGAGCAAGGCACGGGGCAGGTTAATGTCGAAGGTGCTGCACGTCTTGCGAAGTTAATCCGTACCGACCTCTCGTCCAGCACGGCGCAAGATAGCCCCATGCTTACCAGTTCCGCTCCTGACCCGCACACTACAATTGCAGGACAGACGTTCACGTGGTCGCAGGGAATCATCCTGAAACATTGGTATGCGAAGGGAACAAACCTGATTACTAAATACCAAACTTACTACGCGCTGGGCGTGGTGTTGGGTGACGGCATCCTGCTGGGTGACGGTACCGTGCTCGGTGATGGTGTTGTTATTGGCGACGGGATCTTGCTTGGTGATGGAGTCGTGATCGGCGACAGCATCTTCACCAGCGCAGGGGTGGTGCTGGGCGACGGCACGATCTTCTGCAGCGGTATCTTACTTGGCGACGGTGTCGTAATCGGCGATGGCGTCGTGCTCGGTGACGGCGTGGTGATCGGTGATGGCGTGGTGATCGGCGATGGCGTGGTGATCGGTGACGCCGTGCGAGCGATGTCTACATTAGTCAACGGTGACCCTGGACCTCACATGAAACCTTAACGCTGCCTGAAGACACAGCGGCACGCGGTTGATTCTCGGTAGAACACGTGCCGCTATTACTCCACCACTTACTCGACAAGAAGGAGCAGTTATGGCGGTTACAATGATGCGGCAGGAATCAGGGGCGATAGTTAAATCCTACGCGCATGCGTCGGAGCCCGGCACAATTTGTGAGTCAAGGCGGGGAGACGAAAACGAAGTTCTGGAGTTTCTGTCGGCGCGTCCGCTCCACACGGTCTTCATGGCCGGCCTGATTAATGACAACGGCCTGATCAGCCCACAGAATCGTGGATCATTCTATGGTTGCCGCGGAAGATCCGGACAATTGGAAGGCGTGGCTCTGGTCGGCCATGCCACGATAATTGAAGCGGGAAACGAAGGTTCGATCACCAGCTTTGCGCACCTGGCACGTCGTTGCCAGATCTCACACTTGATTAGGGGCGAGCGCGAAATAATCAACAAATTCTGGAAATACTACGCGGGCGACCAAGTAGCAACACGCCGGATTTGTAGCGAGTTGCTGTTCGAAAGGAGTGAAGCCTTGCCGGTTCAGGAACAGGTAGGCGATCTCCGGCCGGCGACGCTTAGCGATCTGGAAAAGGTTCTCGCGGTAAATGCCTTGATGGCCTTTGAGGAAGGCGGAGTCAGTCCGCTTCAGAAAGATCCTGGGGGGTTTCGTCGTCGCACTACAAGAAGAATTGAGCGGGGACGAATCTGGGTCTTGATGCAAGATAATCGGCTGATTTTTAAGGCTGACGTGATCGCCATGACGCCTCAGGTGGCGTATCTGGAAGGCATTCATGTGCACCCCGAAGAGCGACGGAAAGGACACGGTCTGCGTTGCCTCAACCAATTGTCGTCGACGCTGCTTACCCAGGCGAATTCAATTTGCCTGACGATCAATCAAAAGAATCGCACCGCTGCGGCCTTCTATGAAAAGGCGGGCTACAAGTTTCACAGCAACTACGAAACTATTTACCTTCGCTAACTAACTTTTTCACAGGGAAAATCATGGACACGGTAATTCAAACGACTGGGTGGCCCAGAGCTACGACCTTATATAGATACTCGATCATAATCTGCGGCGCCGCGGCACTGGTTTCTGCGCCGAGGTGGCTATCAATACCGCACTTCGACCTCCGGTTTTTGTTTCTGGTCGCGGTGACTATACTCGTAAGTTCTCGCTTTGCCGTCCAAATTCCTCGCGTCAACACGAATGTTACTGTCTCTGATACTTTCATATTTCTAGTGCTCCTGCTTTACGGAGGCTTTGCCGGAATAGTTCTGGCTGCGGCCGAAGGTCTTTTTTCAGGTTTGCGTATTAGCAAAACGCCGGTGATGATTGCGTTCAATTCCGCGATGATGGCCTGTTCGACGTTTCTCACCGTGGTTGTCCTGCGGGTCTTCTTCGGATCAGTTGCCGACTTGCGCACCTTTGAGTTGTCGTCCTTTATCGCCGCCGTCGGCACGATGGCGATGGTCCAGTATTTCGCTAACACCGGATTCAGTGCAATTGGCCTGGCATTAAAAACGCGTGAGTCTGTCTGGCTTACTTGGCAAAAGCATTATCTCTGGACTTCAATCACTTATCTTGCCGGAGCCGCGGTTGCCGCCGCCACAGTCAACTCATTCGCGAAGGCTGGCTTTACAATTTTCATCGTGGGCGCGCCAGTCATTGCGATCATCTATTTCACCTACCACAAATATCTGGACGAAATTAAGTCTACGTCAGCGCAAGCCGAGCAAGCCGAGCGTCAACGCGCCGAGGCCGAAAGGGCGCGCGCTGAAGCTGAACGAGAGCGTGCGGAACAGGCCGAGCGCCACGTTGAAGAACTCAACCGTCACATCGCCGAACAAGAGCGCATCAGCTCGCAGTTAAAGGAGAGCAAGGAACACTTTCGCCACGCCGCTTTTCATGACACGCTCACCAATCTGCCGAATCGCGCCTTGCTGGCTGAAAACTTGAAGTTCGTGATTGAGCGCGCCAAGCAGCACGAGGACTATCAATTCGCAGTGCTGTTCCTGGATCTGGATCGCTTCAAGAACGTGAATGACAGCCTCGGCCATTCGATTGGCGATCAACTTCTGATCGCGATGGCGCGAAGATTGGAGAGCTGCACGCGCGAAGCCGACATGGTGGCGCGACTGGGTGGCGATGAATTTGCGGTCTTGTTGGATGGCATTCCCGATCAAAACGAAGCTGCAAGGATGGGGCAGCGAATTCAGGAGAAACTCCAGTCGCCGTTCAACCTCAGCGGCCATGAAGTTTTTACCACCACCAGCATCGGCATCGCGCTCAGTTCCACGGGTTACGATCATCCCGAGAACATGCTGCGTGACGCCGACACCGCAATGTACCGAGCGAAAGCTAAGGGCAAGGCGTGCTACGAGATTTTTGACAAAGGCATGCACACACACGCGGTCTATTTGCTGCAAATGGAGAATGACCTGCGTCGAGCAATCGAGCGCGAGGAGTTGCGAGTCCATTATCAGCCGATCGTCTCGCTCGACAGCGGGCAACTCGCCGGCTTTGAGGCGCTGGTCCGCTGGCAGCATCCCGAGCGCGGGTTCATCAACCCATCAGACTTCATTCCCTTGGCCGAAGACACTGGATTGATCGTGCCTCTTGGTTTATGGGTATTGCGACGGGCCTGCGAACAGTTAGGCCAATGGCAGTGGCAATCCGCCGCGAATAGGTCGCTGTTCATGAGCGTGAACCTTTCGGGCAAGCAAGTTGCGCGGCCCAAGCTGGTAAGCGAAATCCGCCAGGTTCTGGAAGAGACTCGCATCGACCCGAAATATCTGAAACTTGAGATCACCGAGAGCGCGGTAATGGAAAACGCCGAGACCGCCGTGCAGTTGCTGAGGAGGCTGAAAGCGCTTGGCGTGCAATTGAGTATCGACGACTTTGGCACCGGTTATTCTTCGCTCGGCTATTTGCACCGGTTCCCGGTGAACACGCTGAAGGTTGATCGTTCGTTCGTCGGACGCATCGGTGAAGCGGCCGAAAATATCGAGATCGTGCGAACCATCATCTCGCTCGCAGAAAACATGGGTATGGAAGTAGTAGCCGAAGGCGTCGAGACGTTGAGCCAGTTGGCGCAGCTTCGGAAACTCAACTGTCAATATGGCCAGGGTTATCTGTTCTCAAGACCGGTCGATGCCGAATCAGTGAGCACGTGGATTTCGCGGAAGCCTCACTGGCAAGAGGCACTGTTTCCTTCGAAGAGCGATTACTTCGTTCCGGGACAGCCGGCGGTGGTCCAATTGCGATCCGCGTAACCTCAATCATCCGGGATTAAAACAGCTCTTCACTTCTTCCGGCCGATTTTCAGGTAATAAGTCTTCCAGATGCGGTTGATCTGTCGCGGATAAATCTTCCGATGGTCGAATCTCGTAGATGGTTCGCGCCGCGCGGCGAAAATGAAACCGGGACTGGAGCTTCGTCAACTCTTCAATCTCGGGCACATGCCAGCCGCACGGTTGCCACCAATGCGGATCGGCGTCGATAAACACCCTTCGTCCCTGTTTCAAGTAATCTGCAATCATTGCAGGCAGTTGCGGTCCAGGCCAGCCCGCGCCCGGTGCAATGACGTCCCAATCGCCTTCTCCAACTCCCCGCCAATACTTGACTGCAACGCTCAGGGCGCCGGAGATCATAACGGCGTCGCGCGGAAGCTGCTGCAAATCTTTGTCATATTCTTTCGAAGCAGCTCTCACGCTCACAATCTCATTTCGCAGCGGCCAAGAGTAAATGCCAAAAGCAATGGCAATTAATCCAATAACCGTGGCACAAACCATGAAGGCGCGCCGCGTCGTACCGAGCCTGCTGGTGAACCACTCAATGAAATAGTTGGCGCTCAGCGGAACAAGCGCGGGGAGTCCGGTCAAAAAATAGCGCCAGATAACGGCGGTGCTGTAATTCGCCAGCAGCAAGAGGTTTGCAAACAACCCTATGGCTGCTATCAGCAGAATGGGAGAAAGTCTGTGCTTGCGCCATTCGCTGGCCATGCCGAAGGGTAGATAGATCGGAACTAGCGGGGCAGTCGCCAGAAAAAAAGCGAGCCACGGCCAGACGATGCGGAAAGAAACAGGATGACGTGCTGACTCCACGCGCATTGATTCTCGCCAGCCGTACCAGGCCGCGCGATAATTCGGATCGGCAAGAAACCAGAATCCAAAAGCTGAGCCGGCGCAGACTAGAAAGATCAGTGAAGATGCCGCGACCAATACTAATGTTTTGCGGCCTACCGGCCATCCGCAAACAAAGGGAGCGAGTATCAACCATGGCGCATAGAAGCTAACTGTCTCGCGCAGGTTTACGCCCGCGCCAAGCAGCGCTGCTCCAATCATCATTAACAAGATGTTTCGTCGGCAGAGCCCGCGCAGATGAATGATTAGCGCCGTCGTCGTTATCAGCAGGGCCGGCACGTCTGTCATTACCTGGCCGCTGTACAAGATAAACACCGGCGAGAAAGCAACCAGCAAAGCTGCAATGGTTGCTGCATGGCGCGAGCGTGTCAGATCGTGAGTTAGTACCCAGCAAGCGATAATCGCCAGCGCGCCTTGCGCAAGGACGACGTACTTAAACAGGAGATAAGCCCTATGAGGCGGAAGACCGAATAGCGTGTGAGCGATCAAATAGAGCGCGTGATTGTAAAAAATGAATAGACTTCGGCCGAGCGCCATCGACGAAGGAGCGCCACGCAATGCGCTTAGGGTATATTCAAACGCGTCCCAATCTCCGATGAACGGATCGACAAAAATTAAACCGAGGATCAGGGACAGTACCGTAGGCGGCAACCACCAGCGCCAAAATGTCAGACAAGCTTTAGCTTGTCTCTCACGATCGACAAACTGAAGTTTGTCGGACATTACTTGACGCTGCGGCGAGAGACTCCGGGTTCGTGAATTTGGGAATTTGAGCGCGACATTGAAAAGTGCTAATCCCAAAATGCAAAGTTCAAATTGCACGACGGGCCATTCGGCTCAATCTGCAATTTGCATTTTACACAATTTTCAAATTTGCCATTTCGGAAGATCATGGACGCAGTCCTTCGGGACGTTTCACCATTCTCAACCGCGTGCCCCGTTCACTGTACTCAACCTCATCCATGATGTTGTAGATCAGCAGCACGCCACGCCCGGACGACTTGAATAGATTAGCCGAGTCGCGCGGATCTGGAATCTCGCACACATCGAAACCCTCGCCTTCATCTTCAACCGTGAAGATTGCTTCGTGGGCCGACAACTCGGCGGTGATGCGCAACAGTTTGGTTGTGTCGTTCCGATTACCATGCTTGACGGCATTGACGAAAGCTTCATCCAGCGCCACAAACAAATTCGACTGCTCAACTTTAATTAAACCAAGTCGGGCAACGCGGTCGACCAGATATTCGAGCACCCCATTCATCAAAGTCAGGTTACTGGGCAGTTCCAGTTCGATTTTTTCGCGTATCTGATCGGTAGGCTGAGCAGCATCGATGCGCCGCAGCTTGAATGACAGAGTCTTTTCGATGATGTCGTGCAACTCGGCGATCGCGCGCCGCGCCTGTGAGCTGGTCGCAGCCATCTTGAAGGACCGCACCATCTCAGGCTCGGTAGCCGATGCCTGATTGACCAGATCGCTCACTAAGAGATCGAACTGGGCCCGGTCTTCCAGGACCATCGCTTCGCCGCGCTCGCTGGCCACCGTCACCGTGTGGCCCAGTTGGTGCAGTTCGTGGGCGAGACCGGCGCGGAAGTCATCGCTGTTTTCGACCACGAGAATGCTGCACGTTTCCTGTGCGCTCTTGATCATCAGTTGAAAATTTCAGCGGCGGAGAGACGAACCCGTTGGTTCTTTCTTAATCTGCCATACGAAATGTCCGCCGAACGCGTTGCAGAATATATCAAACGAGCAGAGTTGTGACGAGCAAAGGTTTGCCCCGTTCTCCGGAGTTGTGCTTTGTAATTTGTGCTTGGTGCTTTGTACACTCAGCGCTCAATCGCTGCGACTGATGAGTAAATCCAAGCTGCAGATTAATTTCGAATACCTGCTCGCGCGTTCTCTGCTCGCGGTTTTCGGCTGGTTGCCTCTGCCCATATCGATGCTTATCGGAGCTAAATTCGCGGACGTGGCCTGCTATTTTGGCGGGCGGCTTGGTAGCACGGGCAGGCGAAATTTGGAATTGGCATTTCCCGATTTGTCGCCTTCAGAGCGCAGACGTTTGCTGCGCGGCTGCTTTGAAAATTTGGGACGAATGCTCGGAGTTTTCAGCCACTTTACGCAAACGAATCAACAGGCTCTAAAGGACATCATCGAATGCGAAGGACGTGAGCATCTGGTTGCGGCCCACGCGAATGGACGTGGCGTGATTCTTTTCACCGGACATGTTGGGGCGTGGGAACTTTCCAGTTTCGGGCTGTCACTATTCGGTTACCCTTTGAGCTTTCTGGTGCGCCGGATCGATAATCCAAAGATCGAAGCGCTCGTAGACCGCGTACGCACGCGACTTGGCAATCGGACCATCGGCAAGCGCTCAGCCGCGCGCGAGATCTTGCGGATTCTGCAAGGCGGCGGCACGCTTGGGATTCTGGTTGACTTGAACACTCAAGAACGCGAAGGAATCTTTGTTGATTTCTTTGGCGTGAAAGCTTCGACAACCTTCCTGGTGGCGAAACTGGCCTTGCGCACTAATTCAGAAGTGCTGCCCGTGTTCGCTCCGTGGAATCGAGAACAGCAACGCTTTTTACTTAAAATTGACGAGCCGCTCAAAATCGTTCGCAGCGGGGATGAAGAAGAGGACGTGCGACGTCTGACGCAGGCGCTGACTACTGTGGTCGAGAAATACGTGCGACTTTATCCCGATCAGTGGCTGTGGATTCACCGCCGCTGGAAGACACGGCCTCCGGGTGAACGAGAGATTTATTGATTACCTGGGAGGCGTTAACTAAATCTTGGTAGGGCGAAATTGACAATTGAAAAATGAAAATTGCAAATTGGGGCGAAGAACAATCATGCGAGTTGGCGGGCTGTCAATCAACGCCCGAAGCGTTAACTTGGTAATGACAGTGGGGAGCAATTTGCAATTTGCATTTTTCAATTTCTAATTTTCAATTCTCTCCCCGTAATCGGGTCATGCAATTGACGTCCAACCTCAATCGCGCCTACACCTTCGCCAATCTCTCGTCTTATTCGCTGAAGGATCGCCTGCTGATTCGTGGCGCTGATCTTGTCTTCTTCCTGCTCATCAAACTCATCGGTCGCACCATTAAATTTGAAATCGAAGGCTGGGATAATTGGGAAGCCGCATCGCGCGACGGTAAGATTCCGATCTACACCTTCTGGCACAACCGCGTATTCCTGGCAACTTATTTCTGGCGCCGCCGCGGCATTGTCGTCATGACTTCACAGAGTTTCGACGGCGAATACATCGCGCGCTTCATTCAGCGATTTGGTTATGGCGCGGCGCGCGGTTCTTCAACGCGCGGCGCTACCGGAGCGATCGTGGAGATGGTGCGGCTGATGCGTACCGGATGTCCCACGGCGTTTACGATCGACGGTCCGAAAGGCCCGCGGTATGTCGCCAAGATGGGAGCGGTCCTGCTTGCGAAAAAGACCGGCAATCCGATTCTGCCATTCACGATTACGGCGCGGAAGTCTTGGGAAGCGAAGAAGAGTTGGGATGGTTTTCAGACACCGAAGCCATTTACGCGAGCGCGCGTGGACATCGCGCGGCCGATTTACGTTCCGTCAGATGCTACTGACGAAGTGCTCGAAGCGAAGCGCGATGAACTACAAGGCGCTCTCGACCAAATCAATCAGCAAGGCGAAGAATGGCGGCAGGCCTTGTCCGAAACTCCCTCTCCCTTTGGGAGAGGGTTGGGGTGAGGGCGTAGTAACAGACGCCAATCCCCAATAGCTTTGGTTCCTTGCAAACGGCCGTAGGAAGAAACGAAAGAGAGTTTTCGATTTCTGTTTTGCATTATGCCCTCACTCTACCCTCTCCCAAAGGGAGAGGATTCTAATATAGAACTCTTCGCTCACCTCAGGGCAAAGACTGCTCGCCGTGTCGCGTCTTGATGTAGTAGGATGGCTCGAATCTTGAAACGCCTTAGGAGGACGAATGATCAACCAGGAACGCATCAAGAACTTGCTGCTCGAACTTGTGCAGATCGACAGCCACTCGCGCAAAGAACGCGAGGTCGCCCTACGCCTCAAAAGCTACTGTGAAGAAATGGGGGCGCAGGTCGAGATTGACGACGCCGGCGAGAAAGTCGGCGGCAACACCGGAAACGTAATTGCGCGGTTCGCGGGCACGATTCAGGGCGGTGAGCCCATCATGATGAGCGCGCATATGGACACCGTCGTTCCCGGTGAAGGAGTCAAACCTATCATCGAAGGCGATATCATTAGAACGGATGAGACGACCGTGCTCGGTGGTGATGACAAGAGTGGCTGTGCCGTGATCATTGAAGTCATTCGCTGTCTCCAAGAGCAGAACATTCCGCATGCGCCGATCGAAGCGATCTTTTCGATCTGTGAAGAAGTGGGTTTGCTGGGCGCCAAGAATGTCGATGTCGCGAAACTGAAATCAAAGTACGGTATCGTTTTTGATTCTGATGATCCGGGATTCCTTTTTACGAAAGGCCCGTCGTCGAATCATATGGAATTCCGGATCCATGGCCTAGAATCGCATGCCGGCGTCGCTCCCGAAGAAGGCATTTCGGCTATCAAGATCGCCGCTGAAGGTTTGGCTGCGATGAA
>QHXG01000526.1:0-8893 GCA_003222845.1 Acidobacteriota bacterium
CCGAACAACGCCAAGTGACGCTCGGCCAACGGCAGGGAGATCTGGTCGTGGTTGAAAAAGGGGTAGAACCGGGTGAACGGGTCGTCACCATCGGCCAAATTGGCGTAACGCCGGGCGGCAAGGTTCGCGTCGAAGAACAGCGTGAGACGGGAGCGGGAAACGGGGCGAAGCAATAGTTTGTATCATATGATTATTCGTCGTTCCGGTGAACCGTAAATCAGAACACTACCAAGTAAATGAATCTTTCCGAACCTTTCATTCAAAAGCCCGTCATGACCGCGGTGTTGACGCTGTCAGTGATCCTGTTCGGAATACTGGCTTATCTTCAACTGCCGGTGAACGATCTGCCGGCGGTTGACTATCCCGTCATTCAAGTCACCGTCGGCTATCCCGGCGCCAGTCCTGACACCATCGCCAACAACATCGCAACTCCGCTCGAGCGCCAGTTTATGCAAATCAATGGGCTCGAAGTGGTGACCTCGAAGAGTGGCCAGGGTGTAGCAACCTTCACGCTGCAATTCGCGTTGGAAAAAAATATCGATGCCGCTGCCACGGACGTGCAGACCGCGATCTCGCAGGCGATTGGCAGTTTGCCCGCCGATCTGCCTTCGCCACCGACTTATTCGAAAAGCAATCCTAACGATCAGCCGATCATGTACATCGCGCTGACCAGTGATTCGGTGACACCTGGCCAGCTCTATGACTATGCAAGCACGCAGGTGGGCCAGCGCATCAGCATTCTGCCCGGCGTCTCGCGCGTGAACGTTTACGGCACGAAGTCAGCGATCAGGATCAAAGCGAGACCCGCGGCGATGTGGGCGCGCGGCATCACGATGGACGACTTGGGCGCGGCGATCAAAGCCGGAACCAGTTATACGGGCGCCGGCCAGTTGGACAGCAGTTCGGGGACCGCGATCCTGCGGCCGCAAGGGCAGCTCGAAACCGCCGATCAATACAACAACCTGATCGTGGGCGCTCCCAACGGCGCCCCTGTCTATCTGCGCGACGTGGCCACGGCCATAGATTCCGTGCAAGACGAGCGTGTCAACATGCGCTTTTGGGTGCGCGGATATGAAGTGCCGTCGGCGACGGTCATCGTGGCGGTCAATCGCCGGGCCGGCGCGAACGCGGTAGAGGTTTCGAAAAGCATTCGCGAGGTTTTGCCTCAGATTAGTTCTGAATTGCCGGGATCGATTCGCGTCACGCCCATCTACGATCGTTCGCAAAGTATCGTGAACTCGGTGGTCGACGTCGAAACCACGCTCATCATCGCTTTTGTTCTGGTGGTGATGGTGATCTTTGCTTTCCTGGGTCGCGCCACGGATACGCTGATTCCCACCGTGGCTCTGCCGTTGTCGCTGCTGATCACGTTCGTCGCCATGCGCGGGCTGGGATACAGTCTCGACAACTTGTCGCTGATGGCCCTCACCCTGGCGATTGGATTTCTGGTTGACGACGCGATCGTGTTTCTGGAGAACACCGTGCGCCGAATGGAACGCGGTGAGCAGCCATTTCAAGCCGCCATCAACAGCGCGAAGGAGATCAGCTTCACGATTATGTCGATGACGATCTCGCTGGCTGCCGTCTTCATTCCGTTGGTTTTCATGTCGGGATTGGTCGGCCGCATCTTTCGCGAGTTCGCGATCACCATCGTGATTGCCATCTTCGCTTCCGGTATCGTCTCTTTGACGCTGACTCCTTTGATGTGCGCGCGTCTGCTGAAGGAACGCGGCCATGGCGCAAAAAAGACCTGGATGGAGCGAGTGATCGGCGGCATTGAGAAACGAGTGCTGGCGCGCTACGGCGCATCGCTGTGGTGGTTTCTGCGCCATCGCTGGGTCTCTCCGATCATTTGGGTGGTTTGTCTGGCCGGCACCATCTTGCTCTTCACCCTGGTGCCGAAAGCTTTCCTGCCGCCGGGCGACAGCAGCGTGATCTTCGGCGCGTTCATCGCTCGCGAAGGTTCGTCGCCAGACCAGATGAAGGCTTTGCAGAATCGCGTGGACGAAATGTTGCATCAGGATCCGAATGTCATCACCGATTTCACCATGACCGGCGCCACCGGATTCCTGGCCGCGAATCAGGGCATTACCTTTACGTTTATCAGGCCGCCCAAAGAGCGCCCACCGATCCAACAAGTGACCGGGCAGATGATGGGCAAACTAAATTCTATTCCGGGAGTGTTCACGTTCTTGCGGCCGTTTCCGGTTTTAGAAATCAGCACAGGTGTCACGAGTCAGCAACAGGGCCAATACGCCTACGCGGTCTCTGGGGCGAATCCCGAACAGGTTTACGACGTGAGCCAGAAGCTGTTGGGAAAGCTTACGCAGTATCCCGGGTTTCTGACGGTCTCGTCGGATTTTTACAACAACACTCCCAATCTGGATATTGATATTCGCCGCGATCAAGCGAAGACCTACGGTGTTTCCGAAACGCGAATTCTGACGCTGCTGCGCAACGCCTACTCGCAGAATTATCTTTACCTAATTAAAAAGCCTGAAGACCAATACCAGGTCATTCTCGAAGTCGAAGATGAGGCCCGCGCCAACCCTGAGGATCTCTCGAAGCTCTACATTAAATCCGACAGTGGACAGCGTCTCGTGCCGCTCGGCCAGTTGGTTACATGGAAGCAAACGCTGGGTCCCCAGGCAGTGAATCACCTGAACCAGTTCACGAGTGTGACACTCTTTTTCAATCTAAAGCCCGGCGTAGCGCTCGGCGATGCCACCAACTTTATCCAAAAAGCGGCTGCGGAAGTTGTGCCATCAGGCGTGCGCGCGGAGTTGCAAGGCGAGGCGCAAACCTTCAGCAACACAGTGACGAGCTTGACGATTCTGATGGCGCTCGCGGTTTTTGTGATGTACGTGATCCTCGCCATCCTCTACGAAAGCTACGTGCATCCGCTGACCGTGCTTTCAACGCTGCCGACTGCGCTCGTAGGTGGTTTGCTCACGCTCTTCGTGTTCGGTCAGGAAGCATCGCTGTACGCGTTCGTGGGCATGTTCATGCTAATGGGCATCGTCAAGAAGAACGGAATCATGATCGTGGATTTTGCGCGCGCGCGTGTGGATGCCGGCGAGGCTGCCGACAAGGCAATTCACGACGCCAGCATGGATCGCTTTCGGCCAATTCTAATGACCACGCTCGCCGCAGTCTTTGGCGCGATGCCGATCGCGCTTGGTTTTGGGGCCGATGGTTCTTCACGCCGCCCGCTGGGTCTGGTAGTTGTCGGCGGCTTGGTCGTTTCGCAATTCATCACGCTGTTCATCACTCCAGTGATCTATCTGTATTTCGAAGTCTTTCAGGAAAAAGTATTGGACCGTACATCGTTTTTCGGCAAACGCCATCCGGCAACCCTTCCCGCCAGCCTCAAAAGTACTCCGGAACCGCTACCCTCTGATCTGTCGCCTGGTGAGTAACAGGTCTACTCTTGACCTGGTTATCAAGACTGGAAAAGGGTTAGGCTCAACGATTTCACGAAACCTTATGGTTCGTAGGTGTACGGTTGCTGCGGGATGAGCCTCGTGGCGTTGCGTGAAGGAACGATGCGCGGCAGTTGCCTTCCTTAGTCAGCTCGTACGTGAGACTCCGTGGGCGGGGCTGGGAATTTCCTAATTAATTCCTTCATAAGAACGGTGCGACTTAACGCGACCGGTTACCAGATGCCACGCGGTGGAGGCACGGTTAAAGCGAACTCGTTTGATCCTACGGGCGAGTCCCATGAGTTGCATTAGGCGAATGCCCCACCAGTTGAAGTCAATCTCGTACCACTTCAAACCGTGACGCGCCGACGTAGGATGGGCGTGATGGTTGTTGTGCCATCCTTCGCCAAAAGTCAGCAGCGCGACCCACCAGTTGTTTCTTGAATCATCGCGCGTGGCGAATCGGCGCCGGCCCCACATGTGTGTCGCCGAGTTAACCAACCAGGTCGCATGCAAGTTAAAAGTAACCCGAAAGAACGTGCCCCACATTAGATATGGCCAGCCGCCAAAGGCGAGCAGGCCTAAACCCAGAAAAACCAGCGGCACCCAGTAAAGTTGGTTGAGCCACAGATGAAATCTGTCCTTCACCATATCCGGAGCATAGCGCGCCACTACTGACCTGTCGTATTGCTGACCCGTGCCCCATAGAATCCATCCCACGTGCGCCCACCAGCCGCCGTCGCGCGGCGTGTGTGGATCACCCGGTGCATCTGTATGAGCGTGATGGATGCGATGGGTTACGAGGCAGTAGATAGGGCCGCCTTCGAGTGTGAGCGTTCCGCAGAGGTTCATAAAGTACTACACCACCTTTGGCGTGTTGTAGGCACGATGGGTCAGGAGCCTATGAAAACCCATTCTGTGAAAACCCATTCCCACGCCTAAGCTTGCGCTAATCCACCAGAGCAGGATGCTGACCAGCAGCGCGCGCCAACTGAACATAAAGAGCGCGGCCACCGCGCCGACGTGAAAGAGCGCCATGAATACGGTGGCGTTCCATTTGATACCCTTGCGTTGCTCAAGGATTCTTTCGTTAATCACTGATTCGTCGCTCATGTCTCACCTGACGGATGAAAATGCCGATCTAGTCTTCGAATCTCAACCTTCTCCATACAGTTCACTCAGCTTGCGAAAATGGTAACCCATTGCCGCCAGGCGTAGAGTTTCGGCGAACCTGTCCCGGTGCCTTACCATTGCCTGAGTAACGAAGCGCCAGAATTCCCTGCGCTCGCGATCCAACAGTCCCAACCTGACCAACACCCGGGTCAGCGACGCGAGAGCGCTAATCGCGTCGTAATGTTGCGGCTCGGTAAATTCCTGAGTTGTGCGCCGCATCGAATCGAGCGCCCGCTCGTAATACTCGCGGGGACTGTAGATGGTGCGCATGATTGTTTGATAGCCCTGGATCAGTAGCGCTGGGTCCATTCGAGTCTTGAAATTGAACGTGCAGGTAGTATTGTTGCCGGAAGCTTCTCCCAATAGACGCCCTTCGCGCTCGAGTCGCTTCCACAATTGCGTATCCGGGAGCGCATTAAGCAGGCCTACCATCGCCAGAGGAATTGCGCTCTTGCGAATGAAATCGATCTGGCGCTGAAAAATGTCTGCCGGATCGTTATCAAACCCGACGATGAAACCGGCCATCACTTCCATCCCGTAGCTTTGAATCTTCTTGACTGAGTCAAGCAGGTTGCCGCGGTTTTGAGACTTCTGGGCTTCCTTGAGACTTTCTTCAACCGGAGTCTCTATGCCGAGAAACACCCGGCGAAAACCGGCATCCCGCATGTTATGGAGGAGTGGCTCGTCGTCGGCCAGATTCACGCTCGACTCAGTGATTAGTGAAAAAGGATAGCCATTTTCTTTTTGCCAGCGCGCCAGCTCAGGCAACAATTGCCTGACGTTCTTTTTGTTGCCGATGAAATTGTCATCGACGATAAAAACGGTCCCTCGCCAACCGAGCGCCTTAAGCGCGTCAAATTCGGCGAGCATCTGTTGATTGCTCTTGGTTCGCGGCACGCGCCCGTAAATCTCGATGATGTCGCAAAACTCGCATGAGAAAGGACAGCCCCGCGAGTACTGGACGGACATTGCGCTGTAACGCCTAAGATCCGCCAGGTGAAAGTGGGCCAAGGGCGTGGCGGAGAGCGGCGGTCGTTCGGCGGCCTGGTACGACCGCTTGGGCTTGCCCTGGGCGAGGTCTTCAATGAATTGCGGCAGAGTAGTTTCAGCTTCGCCGAGAAAAATGTGATCGGCATCGGGCAAGTCTTCAATCGTGGTCGTGACATATGGGCCGCCGAGGACGACACGTTTGCCTTTCGCTTTGCATCGTTTCACCACCTCTTTTAATGAATCTTTCTGCACCAGCATTGCGGTGGCGAAGACCATGTCGGCCCAATCAATGTCTGACGCCTTAAGCCTCCGTACATTCAGATCGACCAGCCTGCGTTCCCACGAGTCCGGCAAAAGCGCTGAAACAGTGAGCAGTCCCAGCGGCGGAAAGGCACATCGCTTCCCCTCAAACGGTAAGGCGTGACGAAAACTCCAATATGTGTCCGGGAATTCAGGATTGACTAATAGAACCTTCATAACTTCTCCTTGAGCCAGCGTTAACCACCCACCAGATCACAATTCTGTTCTCTGTGGGGCCACTCGCCGGGAAAACGTTTTTGCAGCCGTCCGCGTCGAGAGCGCAGATTCTACTTACGCTTTTTGGTTTCCTTCTCGCGGCGAACCTTGAGCACATCGCCAGGTTGACATTTAAGCGTCAGGCAAATTCTTTCCAGGGTGTTGAATGTTATTCCCTGTGCCTTGTCTTTCTTCAGACGCCAGAGTGTCGTATGGCTTACGCCGGTTTCTTTGGCCAGCCAATAGAAGGATCGTCTCCGCTCTTTTAACAATTGATCGATTTCAATTAAGATCATTACACCTTTTCTAACTACGCAATATAGCATACACGCTATATATCATCCATGTCCAATTATTTATCCACAAAATATATTGCAGGATTGACATATATTACGCAGAAGCGTAGTGTGGTTCACAGATCGAGTTCAGCTAACTCCGTCCTCAGTTCTTCTGGAATTCTCCAGACCACCTGAAACCCACAGCTAAACAATCAAAGGGAGGCTGGAATGTTCGGACGGCTGGTGACGATCAAGCTCAAGGTGAATTCGGCTGGAGAGTTGGCCCGCATTAACCAGGAGACGATTGTTCCGTTGCTGCATGAGCAGAAGGGATTTAGGGACGAAAGTCTTTATATCGCTCCCTGGGGCTCGGAAGCGATTGCCAAAAGTTCGTGGGATACGAAGGAGGACGCTGAGGCCTATGACCGCATGTGCTATCCAAAAATATTGATGGCCCTCGCGACAGTGATCGACGGTAAGCCAATAGTGGAAACCTTTGAGTTTGTTGGCTCCGGGTTCCAAGAGGCGATCGCGAAAGCGGCTTGAAGCCGTAGAGGTTGTGTTTGCACGAGGACAAAAAAGTGTCGGTTCAGTTTCGCTGACAACTGGGCAAAGAGGTCGATGACTAATATTGGTATTAAGGAGCGCCGGGTCGAAGGGGTGACGATTCTGGATGCTGATGGCCAGGGAAGGATCTGTCTCAGATTCGGCGCTAGTACTGTCCCATTACCGAAAGCCGTTCAATCCTTACTCGAAGAAGGCCAGAATCATATTCTTTTGAATCTTGCAGGCGTCACCTACATAGACGCCGATGGTCTGCTTGAACTTGTTTCAACCTGGATTACTTTGAACGAGAACGGTGGACAGATTAAGGTGGTTCATCTGACACCGAAACTCCGCGAACTGATGGCTAACACAAAGGTGCTGACGTTGTTCGAAGTATACGAGAATGAGTCGCAAGCCGTTGACAGTTTCGGGAACTGCACGTTTGCTACGGCCCAGTAACCTTTGTTTCCTGGCTGAGAGCAAAGATCTGAAATATTCCTGAAGTGAAAAGTAAACGAAGCGCGATTTAAACAAACTTGACCAAAGGAGCAGCGTATTGTTGACGATTTTGTTGATCTTGTTGTTGTTGTGGGGGATTGGTTCCGTCGCTGGTTACACCGGCGGCTTGATTAACCTATTTCTCGGCGGCGCAATCGTCTTGTTTGTTATCAATCTCTGCTCGCGTCCAGGCTTAAGCCGAGTTGGCTTGCGGTGACGAAAGGTGAGAGTAAAGCATGAGTCGTAAAAAGAGTCGAAACAATTTGTTGTCAGGGATTATCGTTGTGATGTCAATTGCGGTGATTGCCGTCTGGCAGTTCTATCTGTTCGTAACATTTAAAAACATAAACGGAATCGTAGATGTGCAGGGCGGAATACAACACTTGTGGTGGGCCATTGGTTTTGGCTTGCTTGCTTGTACTGCCGCGTTCCTCTTCTTTTCAGTTTTTCTGCGCTACGACAGAAATGATGAGATGCACATCACTTCGCCGCCCCCTCGTAGAAGCCTGTCCTGATCTCTCTCGAGAACAAGATCCGCAATGAGCAACATATACGGTATGCAACGCGCCAATGGCGACTGGTTTGCTATCGAAGAAAAGTTAAGCTTTCGAGTGCCGCTTTTTTCCAGCCACAGCGATGCGATGCGGGTGCGGGCCTGCAACTTAGAAATGCTCCTTTTCAAACCGGCGCTTATTGAAGAACGCACGCTCAAGGATTTGGCGCAAATTGAAGATGAGCGCCCCGTGAACTTTTGGTTGGTGGACGAAGCGTCAACCAATATGAAGCGCGGCGCTCGTTTGCAGCACGAGCAACTAGCGCTGATTCTTCGCGGTGCCTGAGAGAAGCATTCTGCTGGAGAGACTAAAGGCCGATGATCACCTGCGAATTTGGCATGATCTATACCGACGACGGCCACGCTCAGATTCCTTTAGACTGACTAAGGAGACCCTTTGGCTCGAACCAATAAATCCCAGACGATTGCAGCACCTCTACGCAGGCGCAGCAATGGCCGAGAATAGATTCACACTTTCGCCTGATTGTGGTTGCGGCCCTGAGAAGCAAACAACTTTTGAATGGCTCGCCGGCCAGGATCGAATCCGATCCGGTGAGACGCCGAAACACGAGCATCGCTCTCGAAGAGGTTAAGCGCGGGCTGGTGCATTTCACTACGAGAAACGGCGAGGAACTATAGGCGAGGGACCCACAATGAACAGTGAGCAGGGGGAGGGAATTTACGGATTCACAAATCCCCTGGCTGAGCGGCGTGCAAGAGTGGGCGGAACTGGCAAAGGATTGTCATGATGAACGGTCTGCGAATCTATATTAACCGAACAGAGCCAGAAGCAACTGACGATCGGATCTTCTATAGCCGGCGCTCTGATGGCCCATATTACCGCTGGCGTTTTGAGGTGAGGCTCGAACAGTGGCGCAGCGCCCGCATGCACTCCGAGGACGTCTCGCCTCATGAAC
>QHXG01000526.1:8951-11733 GCA_003222845.1 Acidobacteriota bacterium
TGTCGAGTCCCGCCTAACCAGACTCGTACACGCGAACAGGTATCATCAGGTACGAGCAAAAACTGGACAAAGCACCTCAAGCTTCATTGCCAAGGGATGCAGACGAAGAATTGCTCTGCCATTTACTCGTTGATTTCGATGATGAATCGAGCGATAAAACAATTTGAAGATCTGCTGATAAGAATCAAAAGGGCGACTTGTAAACAGTCGCCCTAACGGCCGTTCCGATTAAAAATACTGGTGAGCCGTGGAGGGCTCGAACCTCCGACCCGCTGATTAAGAGTCAGCTGCTCTACCAACTGAGCTAACGGCCCACTAACAAAATAAAAATTATACGTAGGCTGAGAGCGGAGTCAAGGGTACGTTCAGAAATAAATCGCGCCAAGGCAGCGGCTCTGCTCAAATCGATTTGGCAAAACTGCGAACTTCGCGGAGAATGTGTCTTCTTGCTCGGCAGGTGGTCGCAATGCTTGCGCGGGCATTCTCTCCCACAGCAAGTAGACATGGACTATTACCAAAATGTGCTCGGATTAATTGGCCACACGCCGTTAATCAAACTTAATCGGCTAAGCAAAGGGCTGAAACCTTTAGTCCTGGCCAAGATGGAGAACCTAAATCCCGGATTCTCAGTGAAGGATCGTATCGGCGTGTCGATGGTTGAGGCGGCGGAACGCGCAGGCGTTTTGAAACCCGGCGGCACGATTGTCGAAGCAACTTCCGGGAATACCGGCATCGGGTTGGCCATCGTGGCGGCAGTAAAGGGTTACAAGTGCATCTTTGTGATGACCGACAAAGCTTCGGTTGAGAAGTCTCGTTACCTGAAAGCGCTGGGCGCCGATGTTGTGATCACTCCGGTTTCCGCGAAGCCGGGCACGCCCGATCACTATGTTTCGACCGCCAGGCGCATTGCCTCGGAAACATCGAACTCGTTTTATCCCGATCAATATTCGCATCCGGCTAATCCCGAGGCGCACTATCGCACCACGGGCCCGGAGCTTTGGGAGCAGACGGAAGGAGAGATCACGCACTTTGTTTCGGGTATCGGCACTGGCGGCACGATTTCCGGGACGGGCAGATTCTTGAAAGAGAAGAACCCGAATATCAAAGTAATTGGCGCCGATCCATACGGCTCGATTTATAAAACCTACAAAGAGACGGGGAAGATTCCCGAGACGACGCCGTACCTGGTCGAGGGCATTGGCCAGGAGGTCCTGCCGGCCAACGCGCAGCTGCAATACGTCGACGAAGTAATGAACATCAGCGATCGCGATTCCTTCGAGGCTGCCCGTCAGCTTGGGCGAGTGGAAGGAATTTTTTGCGGCGGCTCCAGCGGCACGAATTGTGCGGCGGCGTTGCGGTTGGCGCGCGATTTGGACGAGAACGCCGTGGTTGTGTTTGTGGTCTGCGACACCGGCGAGCACTACCTGTCGAAGTTTCATTCCGACGAATGGATGAAAGAAAAGCGCTTGCTTGAGCCCCAGAAGATTACGGCCGGTTTGCTCAACGAAACGAAGACGAAAGGCGCGCCCCGCGAACTGGTTACAGTCACGCCGAACGAACTGGTGTCCGCTGCACTGGCAAAAATGAACGAACTGGGCCTTACTCAGATTCCGGTGCTCGAAGATGGAAAGTCGGTCGGATCTTTGCGAGAAAATCATCTGCTGTCGAAAGTTTTCAATGAGCGTGATCTCTTGGAAGCTCCCGTGAGCAAAGTCATGGATAAAAGTTTTCCGCTTGTGGACGTTGATGATGACGTGAATTTGGTCAGTCGAAAGCTGCGATCGAGTCCGGCGGTGTTGATTGAAGAGTATGGCCGGATTACCGGAATCATCACGCGTCATGATCTGCTGGATACAACGCGCTAGTTACAGAACCGCGAGCGGTAGCGACCGGATCATTTCCCATTTGTCATTTCCCATTTGACATTTCCCATCGAAATGACCAATTCCTGTTTTCAATCAGCATCGCAGTCCGAGAATCGATGACCAATAAAATGGTAAATGAAAAATGTCAAATGACAAATGGAAAATGATCCGGTCGCTACCGCTCGCGGTTCTGTAACTTGCGCTCGTAGAACTTCACTCGTAGGCCCTCATCCAATTGTCGCAATTCATACAAATCAAAACCGTCGAGAAAATTCGAGGGCATGAATGTGTCAGCGCCTTCCACTGCGAGCGGAACTTCAGTAACAATCCACCTCTGAATGTGTGGTAGGAATGATTCGTAAACCTTCGCGCCGCCCATCACGAAAAGATGGCCTTCCTGCTGGCGCGCAAAATCAAGCACTGACTCGACATCGCTCATGACAATCAGAGATTCATTGGCAAGATTCTGGTCGCGGCTAAGGACGATGTTTTGTCGATCCGGTAAAGGCTTTTTCAGTGTCAGCCACGTGCGTCTTCCCATCACCACTGCATTTCCGATCGTCATCTCCTTGAAGAACTTCATGTCGGCAGAGTAATGCCAGGGAAGCTTGCCGCCTTTGCCGATGGCCAGATTTCGATCTACCGCGACGATGCCGACAACCATTTTCTTTTTCGAGGCGCCTTAAGCTGTCGCCAACAAACTACGAAGAGGGTTTAACCGCAGAGGGCGCGAAGGAAAATCTCGGCGTTCCTTCGCGGAATCCTCTGCGTCCTCTGCGGTTGAAGTCTCACGTTCTTTCATCAAACCGCCACTGGCGCGGCAATCTTGGCGTGGGATTCGTAACCCGCCAAGCTCAGATCTTCGTACCGGAAATCCAGCAGGCCTTCAAGTCCTCGCAGTCGATGCTCCGCATCTT
>QHXG01000107.1 GCA_003222845.1 Acidobacteriota bacterium
CTTGATGGTGGGCGGCATCGGTGTGATGAACATCATGCTGGTCTCGGTGACTGAGCGCACGCGTGAAATCGGCGTCCGCAAGGCCATCGGCGCGCGCCGCAAAGACATCCTTTGGCAATTCCTGATCGAAGCAATGACGCTGACCGGTTTTGGCGGATTCGTGGGCTTGGCGATTGGTTGGTTGCTGACCCTGCTGGTGAAACTGATCATGCCGTCGTATGTGCCTTTGTGGGCGCCCGCGGCCGGCTTTCTCGCCAGCGTAGGCATCGGCATGATCTTTGGATTATGGCCCGCTTGGAAAGCCGCGCGCCTCGATCCCATCGAGTCGCTGCGGTATGAATGAGCATAGGGCAAGGAGCTAAGGGCGAAGAGCAAAGAGCTAAGGCGCTGGGAATGTCTGAAATCGAAGCGGCAATCCAGGCACATCACGAACGCAATTGCGAGCTTCTCAAATTGATTGCGAGCAAGGGCGTAGATCCAAGTATGCCGCGTGCAATCGATCTTCATTTCATGAAGCTTGAAAACAGCGTCGCAAAGATCATCCCCAAACACAGGGCCAAGACCCACAGGGTAATCGCCACTCCCCACGCCGCAGAGGAACTGACTCTTTGACCCGCGTTCGTCAACCCCTTGGCTTTCAACCAGAGGCCGTAAAACGAGAGCACACCGATGAAAGAGCCCAAAACATAAAGGGCTGGATGTTCGGCCGGTGAGAACAATATGCCCAAATTGTCCTGCAAGAGGGTCTCTTGGCCCAGGATGGGGTGAATGTCATCCGGAGACTTGATGAAGAGAATTATGATGCTCGCGAGCTTTCCGATAACTGCCACAGGTACGTAAGCGTAGGCTACTGCGGCGAACGCCTGCCAGAAGTTAATGGTGCCGCCGAACGCCAGCACGCCCAACAAGCACAGCGCCGCGACAAAGGAGATGAAGACAAAGATGCCGACAAAACTCTTGGCGGCAGACTGGACTCGCTGAATAGGCTGCTTCAATTGTTGATAATTATTTTCTTTTGCTTCCGCCATTCTATCGGGCGGAGGCTTAATGGGACTCTGCTCAATCTTCTCGTTAAAAAACTCAGAAATGCGCTCCGGCGTAAGTCGCTGCACAAACACTGCCGCGTAAGCCGCGTTGGCAATTGCGACCGTCAGGAACGCCGCGAGCCAGCGTGGGTGTGCTCTTAGGTTGCGAAACACTCGGGTGGGCTCATAAAAAATGCCCGCTAGTTTTTGCAACCCTGACATCGGCGGCTCTTCGTCGCCTTTTGCTTGCGGCAGGGGGATGAAGCTGTACGCGAAAAGAAGTATCCCCCAAAAAGCAAACGCCGCTCCGGTGCCAATGCCGCCTGGAATTAGTTTGATAATTCCCGCAACGCAGACGATGAGACCGACGACAAATAACCCGATGGCATAAGGTAGTAGCTTCGTGGCTCGAACTACTTCTTGTTCTGTTATTGCCGGCGCGGGCGGCACGTGAAATTCCTGATTAGGATCGCTCATGATTAATCTCCCATTGAGTTTGAGAAGGCTGAAACTGATTTCAATTCGAACGTTCTTACGCGCCGAGTGGTCGCGAGGTTTCTAACAAACTCACTGCTGTTTGGTCTGCGGTATCTTCAACTCTCGGCAAATCTTGCGCGCCAGAAAACTATTAATCTCCCGATGGCGCGGTACTGACGAGGTCGCTTGTGCTATGCGATTAACATAAACTGTGTGCTTACGACCTTCACGAAAGAACTCGCAGCCATGCGATTCCAGATGGCGAATGAGTTCTTTTCGCTTCATGCGGCTGACAAAACGACCGATTCCCTAATAACGTCCTGACCTCGAATCTGTTCTTCGGCGAGAGCCCGATTTGCTTCTAAGACTAACGCAATGGCTTCATCGAGATTGGTTCTCGCTTCTTCCAGGGTGTCCCCTTGAGTGTTGGCACCGGGTAATTCTTCAACGAAGCCTATATATCCCTCCGGCACTTTCTGAAAAATCTTGGTCAGCTTCAAAGACATATTGTTAACCTCCAGACGTACTCGAAAACATTGTACATTCGGGCAAGCACATGAACGAATAGTCACACTGCGGGAGTCACCAAACTCTCGATTGGCCGCGCCGTAGAATAACCCTCAACCCGAATACAGGCCGCCGAATGTCCCGGGAAAATTTCGCGTAACTCTGGATCGATTCGCGCGCATTCGTCAATAGCCAGCGGACATCGGGTGCGAAATCGACAACCTGAGGGTGGATTCCGCGCGGTGGGTACGTCGCCTTTCAAAATGATCCGCTCGCGTTTCGCGTTAGGGTCGGGGACCGGAATCGCCGATAGCAGAGCCTGCGTGTAAGGATGTAATGGCCGGGCGTAGAGATCG
This sequence comes from Acidobacteriota bacterium, assembly GCA_003222845.1. Lineage (GTDB taxonomy): Bacteria > Acidobacteriota > Blastocatellia > Pyrinomonadales > Pyrinomonadaceae > UBA11740. The sequence continues at coordinate 2,366 of QHXG01000107.1, forward strand.
AAAGCCGGCGCAATTTCGACAATGCGACCCAGATACATAACCGCCACGCGCGTCGAGATATGTTCGACCACGGCGAGCCCGTGTGAAATGAAGAGGTAAGTAAGCCCGAATTCCTCCTGCAAATCCTGGAGCAAATTCACGACCTGCGCTTGCACTGACACATCGAGCGCCGAGACCGGTTCGTCCGCCACGATCAGTTTAGGATTCAGCGCCAGCGCGCGCGCCACGCCGATGCGTTGCAGTTGGCCGCCGGAGAATTCGTGGCTGTAGCGCTTGCTGTAGTCCGCATCCAGGCCCACTTTGCCGAGCAGCCAGGCGACGCGCTCGCGCCGTTCCTGCTTCGTTCCAATGTCGTGGATCACCAGCGGCTCCGCAATGATGTCGCCAATCTTCATGCGCGGGTTGAGCGAGGCATTCGGATCCTGAAAGATGATCTGCATTTCGCGACGCAACTGACGCAGCTCACCTTTGCCCATCGTCGTCACGTTGCGATCTTCAAACTCAATCACGCCCTTTGTCGGTTCAATTAGACGAAGAAGACAACGACCGGCCGTTGATTTGCCGCAGCCGGACTCGCCGACCAAGCCCAGTGTCTCGCCGCGGAAGATGTCGAACGAAACGCCATCGACCGCGCGCAGCAGGCCTTGGTCGGTTGGGAAATATTTGACGAGGCCCCGAACACGGATGAATTCTTCGTGAATTTTTTCAGAAGGCACGATGATGAATCATTAGATTCACCACAGAGTCACAGAGGACCACAGAGATTCACAGAGAAGAGCTCTGTGGTTCTCTGTGCTGGCTCTGTGCCTCTGTGGTGAACATTTCTTGACGAAATACTAACTACTGAAAACTGAAGGCCTTGGTCGATCAGCCATTTCATAAGCCAGTGCCGGATCATACAGCACGCACCGCACCATCACTGCCACGCCGACCGGATAAAGCGGAATCTCGCCTTCCTTGCACCTCGGCATTCGATAGGGACAGCGTGGTTCAAAGTGGCATCCAGGCGGAAGGTTCGTTGGCTTCGGCACCACTCCTTCAATCGTTTGTAATCGTTCAGCTTTCGCCACGTCTTTCACCGTCAGCTTGGGAACCGAACGCAACAAGCCTTCCGTGTAAGGATGCTTTGGCCGCGCGAACAATTCATTAACCGGCGACTCTTCCACGATCCTTCCCGTGTACATCGCGGCCACGCGATCGGCGACCTCGGCGACGACGCCCAGATCGTGAGTGATCAAAAGAATCGCAAGATCTCGTGTCTTTCTCAGATGGTTCAGCAGCTCGAGTATCTGCGCCTGAATCGTCACATCCAACGCCGTGGTCGGCTCATCAGCGATCAGCAGCTTCGGATCGCAGGCCAGCGCCATCGCAATCATAACTCGCTGTCGCATGCCACCCGAAAGTTGGTGCGGATAATCGTTAACGCGCAATTCAGGATCTGGAATGGAAACTTCGCGCATCGCGGCGATGGCGCCAGCCCGCGCGTCGCGACGCGAGAGACGACGATGCAAACGCAGCGCTTCGGCAATCTGCTCACCCACAGTGAATACCGGATTCAGCGAGGTCATCGGATCCTGAAAAATCATCGCAATGTCGTTTCCGCGCACGTCACGCATCTCGCGGTTGGAAAGCTTCAACAGGTTCCTGCCTTCAAACAGAATTTCTCCGGTGGTAATTTTCCCCGGCGGCGGCACGAGCCGCATGACTGAAAGGGCCGTCATCGACTTGCCGCAGCCGCTCTCGCCAACCAACCCGAGCAACTCGCCACTGTCGAGATAGAAGCTAACGCCATCGACCGCGCGCACCAAACCTTCACGCGTCGGAAAGTGCGTTGCGAGATTTTTGACTTCGAGTAATTGTGTCATCCCGATCTTCAGTAGATAACACAAAAGGTGAGAGCCACAAAAGACTCTCACCTTCTGGCACAGGGTAGTTTTTGCGCTGGTTATCTTCCGGGCGCAGACTTGCGCGGCAATTTGTCGTCGCGCATCGCAGTGTTGTAAACGAACGCGGCCATGATCGTCGCGGCCTGCTTCATATCGTCGGCCTGAATGCGATCGAAAACGTCCATGTTCGAATGGTGCGTGCGCGAGTCGTATTCAATCTCGTCCTGAATGAACTGAAATCCCGGCAAGCCAATGCCATCGAACGAGAGGTGATCTGTTCCGCCAGTGTTTGAAAGCGAAAGCGTCTCCGCCCCCAAGTCGCGGAACGGCGCCAGCCACTGCCTAAACAGCCCGGCGATGGATTCATTGCCCTGCAAATAGACGCCGCGGATTTTGCCGGTCCCGTTGTCGAGATTGAAATAACCGGCAAGTTTGTCGTACTCAGGCATTTTGATCAGTGCCGGAGCGGGAGCCGGGCCCGGGGAAGCAACAGCGTTACCATCGCTGCCTCCTCGTCTTGGCGTGGCAGTCGCGCCATCGCTTGCCGCCGGCGGCGTCGCTGCCGTTGTCGATGTCTCCAGCCGGCCAAAATGTTGAGCAACATAAGCACGCGAGCCAAGCAGTCCCTCTTCTTCGCCAGTCCAAAGCGCGATGCGAATGGTGCGCCGCGGCTTCAAACCGAGTGTCTGGATAATTCGCACCGCTTCCATTCCCACCGCGACACCAGCGCCATTGTCCGTGGCGCCCGTGCCTGAATGCCACGAATCCATGTGTCCACCGAGCATCACGAGTTCGTCTTTCAGTTGCGGATCGCTGCCAGGAATCTCGGCGACCGTGTTGTAGCCACTGAGATCCTGATCTTGCCACTCGACTGCAAGATTAACTTCCATCTTCACCTTCTCGCCGGCCTGAATCATGCGCGCGATGCGATTGTAGTGCTCAACCGCTACGACCATCTGCGGCACGATCTTGGGCGCGTCCTTATCGTACGGATTAATTCGTCGAGGTGCATTTGGACCAAAAGCGTTCGGCGAAAACGGCTGCGGAACAGTTGCTGACTGCACAAAAATCGTTCCGCCATCGCCGCGGCTGGAGTCAACCAACAGAGCCGCACCTTCGTCGACAAAAAACTGATTCTTCTTAGCGGCGAATTGCGCCTGGGCCAGAAAGTCGGGGTTGCGATTGCCGCCAAAACCTCCGCGCCCTGCGGGCCGTGGCATCGGCGCATTCGCCAGCGCCAATAGATTCTTTTCATCGCGTCGCGTGCCGGGCGCTTCGAAGCGCGCTTTGACTTCGCGCATCGGCGCCGTCATAACAATCTTGCCCTTTAGTTGGCCCTGGAAACGCGCCATGTCCTCTTCATTTTTCGCATCGAAATAAACGACTTCAGCACTTAGTGGTCCACTGGTTCCGGGCGACCACGCTTTCGGATAGGCGATGAGCGGAAAGTCCTGCGGGTCCGTGACCTGGGCGCTGAAACGTTTCAGTGACCAGCCCCGGCCAAAAGGTCCCCACGCTTCGAGATGCGCGTTCTGCAAACCCCATTTAGTCATCGTGTCGCGTGTCCATTCACAGGCGCGTTTCATATTTGGCGAAGCGGTCAAACGCGGACCTATGACATCGCTCAGGTACGAAAGTGTCTGCATCACCTGCGAGCGATTCATGCCTTCGTCTTTAATGCGTACGATGGGATCGTTGGGATCGGGTGCAGGCTGTTGCGGTCCTTGCGGTTGCTGGCCGAACGCAGCATAGGGCGCAAGCAGCGTGAAAAGCAGAACTAAAGCGGCAAATTGGCGTCGAAACATCTCAGGTAACTCCTTTGTAACTGATTTTGGAAAGTCGGCTCGCTTACCTCGCGATCAAGGCTGACGGCCTGTTTTCTGAATTGACGTTGCTTATACTCGGAAAGTTACAAATTTTCAAGGAAACATCCGCAGATTGCGCAGATTTCACGGATTAGAAATGCAGCCACGAAAAGGCACAAGAGGCACAAAGGGAAATCAAGCCTAAGCCGGATGGTAATGACGGTGAGTTGTCTTCTCTGTTCAGCCGCTTGTGTTTTCTCTTGAGCGTTTTGTGCCTTTTTGTGGCCCACTTTTTCGTTCTGCGTAATCTGCGCAATCTGCGGAGACTCTGTTATCATTGCTTGCTACCTGGATGCCTTCAGCCAAGACACAACCAGCCCGCGGCATGCGCGACTTTCTGCCGGTCGACGTGCGCAAGCGCGAATACGTCATCGGGGTCATCAAGTCTGTATACGAGCGCTATGGTTTCGAACCGCTGGAAACACCCGCCGTCGAAAACATCGAAACTTTGATGGGCAAGTACGGCGAAGAAGGCAATCAGCTCATCTTCAAAATTCTCAAACGCGGCGAACATGAAAAGACCGGCGAGGCCGATCTGGCCTTGCGTTACGATCTCACGGTGCCGCTGGCGCGGGTGGTTGGGCAATATCAAAACGAGCTGCCGAAATTTTTCAAACGTTATCAAATTCAACCCGTCTGGCGCGCGGATCGTCCCGCGCGGGGACGCTTTCGCGAGTTCTATCAATGCGATGTTGACGTGCTCGGCTCGCGTTCGATGGTGGTTGAAGCTGAATTGATTGCGGCGGCCAGCGATGCCCTGGTCGCTCTTGGATTCAATGATTTCGTCATTCGCGTAAATCATCGGCAAGTTTTGATTGGATTGGGCGATCGTGCTGGTATCAGGCACGACCATATTGAACCTGCACTTACCACGATAGACAAACTCGACAAGATTGGCGTCGAGGGAGTGGAAAAAGAACTGAGTGCACGAATCGGGCCAACCTCAACCACTAAGTTAGTTGATTTCTTCCGTGAATTGGCTTCGCTTGATCAAGCAGCAGACATCGCTTCGGAAGAAGCCAGCGCCATGAAGGAGAAGGCTCTCAATGCAGCCATTCTCGGGCGACTAGTAGAGTTTGTAGGCGATCATGAAAAGGGATCACGCGGAGTAGAGGATCTCCGATCAATCATAGAACTAAGCGAGGGAACCAGTGCGGCACGACGAATACGATTAGATCCGAGTCTTGCTCGAGGCCTCTCGTATTATACTGGCGCAATTATTGAGATTAATGTCTCGGATCTCACCGGCAGTCTGGGCGGCGGCGGTCGCTATGACAATCTGGTGGGTATGTTTCTCGGCAAAGATGTTCCGGCATGCGGATTTTCGCTGGGTCTTGAGCGAATTATTGTCGTGATGAGCGAGCGCGAAATGTTTCCGCCAGAATTGATTTCGTCGCCTGCCGACGTCATGGTCACAATTTGGAATGAAGATTCGATCGCGGAGTCGATCGCTCTGGCTACTGAATTGAGACGTGAAGGTCTGCGTGTCGATCTCTATCCAGAAGCGGACAAGATGGGCAAGCAGTTCAAGTATGCTTCGTCGCGCGGCATTCCCTTTGTATTGATCCTAGGCGATGACGAGCGTGCACATGGTGAACTGGCAATCAAGAACATGAAGAGTGGCGAGCAAATAAGACTTCCTTTTGAACTCTTGAAAACATCGCCCCAGAGGAACGTGCAGCACGCCGACGATCAAACAGTGAAGTCAAAGCGTAACATCGAGGCCTTATTGAAATGGCTTCGTAACGGATCGAAAGCCGGCGAAGCCGGTGACAGCATAAAGCCTGGGGCGTAAGCCCCAGGACATGATCAAAGAAAATAACGAAGCTCGCGAAGCGAGCGACAGCCGAGAGGGAAGAAATATCAGACTCGAATGTTGATGAAGTGCGTCGTTATATCGCGGAACAGAAGTATCATCATGCGAAAATATCTTTTCGCGACGAGTTTCTTCAGTTCCTGAAGGCGAACGGCATTGAATATGACGAACGGTACGTGTGACAAGGTCTGCCGCCCGCTTCGCGGGCTCTCTCGCTACTTTGCTATAGTTCCTGGGGCTTGCGCCCCAGGCTTTACACTTTCACCGACTTCGCCGGCTCGTTTCTTGAAATCATGAACGAGCAATCGATGGGCCAGCATTATCTCGACGGCGCGCTTCATACGTTTCGCGATTACAAGAAGCTTGCGGAGCGCGCCTTTGCACAAATTAGTGACGAGGATTTCTTTCGCACGCTCGATGAAGAATCGAACAGCATCGCCATCAACATGAAACACATGGCCGGCAACATGATTTCACGCTGGACGGATTTTCTCACCACCGACGGAGAGAAACCGGAGCGTAATCGCGACCTGGAGTTTGTGATGTTGCCGGAAACATCGAAGGACGACATGCTCGCGTATTGGGAGAGAGGTTGGCAGTGTGTCTTTGATGCAGTTGAGCCGCTGAAGCCTGAAGACCTGATGCGTACCATCAGGGTTCGCGGACAAGATCACACTGTGGTGCAAGCGATCAATCGACAGCTCGCTCATTATGCGTACCATGTTGGACAGATAGTCTTTCTCGCGAAGCATTTCAAATCGAGCGAGTGGCAAAGCTTGAGCGTGCCAAAGAATAGATCGGCGGAGTTTAATGCGCAGTTACAGAACCGGGAGCGGTAGCGACCGGATCGTGCGTGCAGGCAGGATGCCCGCGAACCGCCGACAAGATGTCGGCGCTCCTTGGGCGCTCCTGGGGGAGGAAAATATGTTTCTTGGCTTGCGCACTGCGACTTATCATGTTGACGATATCGAAAAAGGCAAAGCCTGGTATAGCGAACTGCTCGGCGTGAAGCCTTATTTCGACCAGCCTTTTTACGTTGGTTTCAATGTGGCTGGCTACGAACTCGGTTTGCAGCCCGGCGGCGGTAATACAGCGAACAAAGCTGACGGCGCGGTGGCTTATTGGGGTGTCGAGAATGCGGAAGCCGCGTTCAAACGAATCATCGAGCTCGGCGCGTCCGTTCATGAGGAAGTGCAGGATGTCGGCGAAGGGATTAAGGTGGCAACCGTGAAAGACCCTTTTGGAAATGTCTTTGGCATTATCGAGAATCCGCATTTCAAAATTCAGTGAGCTTTGCACGGTTCTTAAAATGGTAATCGCACTGCATCATGTGAACGTGACAGTTCCGACCGAACTCGAAGCGGCGGCTAAGGAATTCTACGGTTCGGTGCTGGGACTGAAACAAGTGCCGAAGCCGGCCGCGGCGCGACCGATTGGAGCGTGGTATCAGATTGGCGGCAACCAGTTGCACCTATCCGTGGAAGACAAAGTTGACGGCGCCTTAAGTTCACGACATGTTTGCTTCACGGTTTCCGATCTTGATGGGGCTGAGAAACGGTTCCGTGCGGCGGGCGTGGAAATCATCCCGGATCCACGACCCATTCCCGGCTCGCCCCGCTTCTATGTGCGCGATCCGGGCGGGAATCAACTGGAGATCGTTCAAGCCTTAGCGTAAGTCCGTGCCCTCTGTGTCCTAATGGTCGGTTTTTCACCACAGAGGACCGGAGAGAAGAGACTGATGAGCTTCACTTTCATCAACCCTGAATCACTCGGCGCGCCGCGCGGTTATTCGAATGGCGTCCTGACGGAAGCCGGCGGACGCCTGCTCTTCATTGCCGGTCAGATTGCGTGGGACCAGCAACAGCAAATCGTCGATGATAATCTCGTCAGGCAGTTCGATCAGGCGCTGGCCAATCTGATCGCCGTCGTCGATGAGGCAGGCGGTAAGCCAGATCAAATCGCGCGCCTGGTCATCTACGTTACGGACAAGGACGAATACCGGAGATGCCTGGAAGAAATTGGCCAACGCTATCGCACGCGCATGGGTAAACATTTTCCGGCGATGGTGCTGGTCGAGGTAAATAGCCTGCTGGAAGATGACGCGAAGATTGAGATTGAAGGGATTGCGGTTTTGTCGTGACCCGCGTTTAGAGTTCATCAACCTTTAGGTTGTTTTCAGCTAAAGGGTCCAAGCTAAAGCTTATGAACTTATGAATACTCCGAAGACTTTTCTCTACGAACAGCGCGACGGCGTCGCGACCATCACCCTCAATCGCCCCGAGCGGCTGAACGCGATCACTTTCGAGGTCTATCGCGAACTCACCGACTTCTTCGCCCAGCTACGCGACGACAAAGATGTGCGCGTAGTCGTGATCACCGGGGCCGGCCGCGCGTTCTGTTCGGGCGGCGACGTGCGCGACATCATCGGCGAACTGCAAGGGAGCGATGCCGAAGGCCTGCTGGATTTTACCAGGCTTACCTGCGAGCTGATTCGCAACATGCGCGCGCTGCCAAAACCGATCATTGCCGGCATCAATGGCACTACGGCGGGCGCCGGAGCTTGCATCGCGCTCGCATCAGATATTCGCATTGCCGCCGAAGAAGCGAAGATTGCTTTTATCTTTGTGAAAGTAGGATTGGCAGGCACAGACATGGGCGCGACTTATCTGCTGCCGCGCGTCGTGGGTCTGGCGAAAGCGACGGAGTTGTTGATGACCGGCGATTTCATCTCAGCCCAGGAAGCTGAAACGATTGGTCTCTATAATCGCGTCGTGCCACGGGACCAACTGGAAACGGTAACCCGCGAGTTTGCTACGAAACTGGCCCGCGGTCCGGCGTTAGGCCTGGCAAAAACTAAAGAGATGTTGAATCGCGAAATGCACATGGGATTCGAGTCCGCGCTCGAAGCCGAAGCTGTCGCGCAGGCGCTGTGCATGCAGCATCCGGATTTTGAAGAGGCTCATGCGGCGTTTATTGAAAAGCGCCCGGCGAAATTCAAGTGATTTTGGAGTGCGCCGGCAGAGCGAAGCGGCGACGGCGCTTTGGATTTTCGCAGCATTAAAACGATTAGGAAACGCTAAGACAAAAGCGCCGTCGCCGCTTCGCTCTGCCGGCGCACTCCAAATAATCTGCTGTGACGAGCCCGCACAAAATTCCATGGCCGCATGCGCCTCGCCACGAAATTTCGGCGCGGGGCACGTACTTCGTCACCGCCGGAACCTATCACAAGGAACATCACTTCAGAGGCACAGACCGACTAAGAGTTCTGCATCGCGGATTGCTTACCGTCGCTCGCGATTTCGGTTGGCACTTGCAGGCCTGGGCAGTTTTTTCGAATCACTATCACTTTGTTGCCCATTCTCCCGCGACCGACGGTGCCGAAAGTCTTCCTCGGATGTTGGGATTGCTGCATGAGAAAACTGCGAAGTGGACTAATAAACTTGATGATGCGGCGGGCCGGGAAGTTTGGCACAACTTCTGGGAGACGCGACTTACCTACAAGCAATCTTATCTTGCCAGGTTGAACTACGTGCATCAGAATCCTGTGAAGCACGGCCTGGTCGCGGTCGCGAATCAGTACCTGTGGTGTTCGGCAGGTTGGTTTGAAAGAACCGCAAGACCCGCACAAGTGAAAACGATTTATGCATTCAAGATTGATAAATTGAAGGTGCTCGACGATTATGATGTCGCGGTTGAGTGCTAAGCGTGGCGTCATCCAAAGCGCCGTCGCCGCTTCGCTCTGCCGGCGCACTCCATATGGATTCATTCATCACTACAACGCCGTTCTTCACGAATGAACATCTTGCTCTGGTTAAGCACCTGGCAGAGTTCACTGAGCGCGAAATCGAAGTGCGCGCGGGCGACGACGAAGGCGATGCCGATGAAGCGCTGCGAAGTTATGTTTTGTTATTAGCCGAACATGATCTGCTGCGTTACGCGGTAGCATCACCGGGCCAGCCATTCGATCTCCGTTCGTTCTGCATCATTCGCGAGACGCTTTCCTATTCATCCTCGCTCGCCGATCTCGCTTTCACCTTGCAGGGACTCGGCACCTATGCGATCAGCCTGGCCGCGACCGAACATGTGCGTGATTTCTGGCTGGCGCGGGCGGCCAGTGGGCGAGCGATTGCGGCTTTCGCTTTGACCGAACCTGACGCTGGTTCCGACGTAGCGGCAATCAAAACCACAGCACGTCGCGAAGACGAGGCCTACGTGATCGATGGTCGCAAACGCTTCATCTCAAATGCCGGCGTCGCCGATTTCTACACCGTGTTTGCCCGCACGGGCACGCGTGAAGATGGTCGCGCTGAGATTTCCGCATTCATTGTTTCGGCGCGCATGCCAGGCTTCAGCGCTGCTGAGAGAACTGAGATGCTGGCGCCGCATCCGATTGGCGAATTGGAATTCAAAGGGTGCAGAGTACCCGCCGAAGACGTGATCGGCGCGCAGGGCGACGGGCTGAGGCTAAGCTTGCAAACGCTCGATGTGTTCCGCGCGAGCGTGGGCGCGGCGGCATGCGGCATGGCGCGACGCGCGCTTGATGAAAGTCTTCTGCATGCGAAATCGCGGGAGCAATTTGGCCGCCCACTTTCAGGTCATCAGTTGATTCAAGAAAAGCTGGCGGACATGGCGACCGAACTCGACGCTGCGCGGCTGTTGGTTTATCGCGCGGCTTATTTGAAAGACATCGGCGCCGAACGTTCGACGCGCGAAGCCAGCGAGGCAAAACTCTTTGCCACCGAGGCGGCTTCACGAATTATCGATCAAGCTGTGCAGATTCACGGTGCGACCGGACTCGTCCGTGGCACGGTGGTCGAGCGTCTCTATCGGGACGTGCGCGCGTTGCGGATTTATGAAGGTACTTCGGAGATTCAGAGGCTGGTCATAGCCAATCAACTCTTGAAAGAATCGTAGTAGAATCAGGCCAGGAGGTTGGAAATGGATTTACGACAGCATCTAATGAGAGTCCTGCGAAGCGGGGACGCGCAGCGAATACGTTTCAGTTTCACCGGATTCAATTGTGCGCGGTGAAGGAATAGACCAATTCTGGTTGGAAGCAATGCACGGTTCGCTGGTTTCAAATCCAACCTACCACAGCTATATTCGCGGCACGTTTACCGGTGATGGTTAATGGTCCGAGATATTTGCCACCGATGACCTGAGTGAGTTCACGCCCTGAAACAAACGCGCAAACTGAGACTCTTGCTCGTCGTCTCGGACTCTTCGACGCCACGATGATCGTGATGGGCGGGATCATCGGCGCGGGCATCTTCACTAATCCTTACGTCGTTGCTCAACAAGTCCATACTCCATTTTTGATTCTAGGCGCGTGGGCAGTGGGCGGACTCATCGCGCTGGCCGGGGCTTTTATCTATGCCGAGCTTTCATCGCAAGTCTCGGCTTCCGGTGGTCAATATCTCTATCTGCGCGACGCGATGCATCCGTTGGTTGCCTTTGGTTACGGATGGAGCTTGCTGTTCGTGATCCAGACTGGCGGCATGGCTGCGGTAGCTCTCATATTCGCAAACCATATCTATGAATTAGTTGGTGTGCGGACGACAGATTTGCGGGCCGCACTGCTGGCGTCCATCGCGTTGGCGGCGCTGACTATTATCAATTGCATTGGCGTGCGAGCCGGCAGTATCACGCAGAATGTTCTTATGATTCTGAAGCTGTTCGCGATTGCCGCCCTCGTGGCCGTTGGATTGACGGTCAGTGGACCAACTCTAGCTTTAGGGGTACAGGCTACCAACTCGTCACCAACTACCTGGCAGTTGCTGACTGCTTTCGGCGCGGCTTTGATTCCGGCGCAGTTCGCATATGGCGGTTGGCAGACCGCATGCTTCGTCGCCGGTGAGGTGCGCGAGCCGCGCAAAAATCTGCCGCGCGGTTTGCTCCTCGGCGTGTTGGGTGTGATCGTGGTTTATCTTTCAGTGAATTACGTCTGCGTTCATGCTTTGGGCGCTCAAGGCTTGTCCCAGACAAAAACTCCAGCTTCGGCCGTAATGCGCCTGGCTCTGGGTGAAAGAGGGAGCCGTCTACTCGCCGCCGGCATTGCCATTTCCACGATTGGATTCTTGAGTCAAAGCATGCTCACCGCGCCGCGAGTTTACTTTGCGATGGCTGAAGATCGGCTCTTCTTCAAACAGCTCGCCTGGCTCAATCGCGCACGCGTTCCGGCCTTCGCGATTGCCCTGCAAGGCGGACTGGCGATCGTCATCGCACTTGTCGCCAGCCGCTTCGAACAGATTTTGAATTACGTTGTATCAGTAGATGTGGTGTTCTTTGCGTTGACGGCGGCGTGCGTCTTTGTTTTTAGAAAGCATAATCGCAATGGTGACGCTTTCCGCGTGCCGGGCCATCCGTTCACAACGCTTTTCTTTATCGCCGCATGTTGTGTGATAACTTTCAGCCTGGTGTACAAGTATCCGCTGAACAGCGTAATCAGTTTCGGTATCATGTTCGCCGGCTTGCCTGCATACTTCGTTTGGGCGGGGCGGGGCCGTTAGGTGTCTTCGTGTCAGAACCGCGAGCGGTAGCGACCGGATCAGGGGACTGCAGATTGCCGAGTGCTGATTGCGGATTTAGAGCAGATGAGGAATCCTTCAATCCGAAATTCGCGATCCGCAATCGAAAGATCCGGTCGCTACCGCTCGCGGTTCTGACACGCATATTACGATGAACACTCAATCCACCTATATGCAATGGGCCAAGAAGCGCCCGAAGGTGAAATATGATCTCGCGCTGAGCGGAATTCTCAACCTTCCGTTCGCTGAACTGGAAGCGACCATCGACGACATCGATCTGAACGGCGACAACTCTTATGGGTATCGACCGCTGGTCGAGGCTCTGGCAGCGCACTGTCAGGTCGATCCTGAATCAGTCGTCACGATTTCCGGCGGCACTTCGATGGCGAATCATCTGGCGATGGCTGCGGCAATTGAACACGGCGACGAAGTCTTGATCGAGCAACCGACTTACGAGCCTTTGCTTGCCGTTGCTGAATACTTTGGCGCGAAGATCAAGCGCTTTCCGCGAGCGTTTGAGAACCAATTTCGCATTGACGTTGAAAAGATCGCGAGAGAAATTACACCGAAGACGCGACTGATCGTTCTGACAAACTTGCACAATCCCAGCAGCACGCTGGTCGATGAAGAGACCCTGGGTCAAATCGGCAAGTTGGCGCAAGGCGTGGATGCACACGTCCTGGTTGATGAGGTTTATCTAGAAACTATGTTCGAATCCGCGCCGCGATCGTCCGTATATCTAGGGCCGCAATTCATCGCTACGACCAGCTTGACGAAGGGTTACGGTTTGAGCGGCTTGCGTTGCGGCTGGATCATGGCCGAGGCGGAGTTAGCGCAACGCATGCGTCTGTTGCACGACATCTTCGGCGCGTTGGCGCCGCATCCGGCGGAAAGACTAAGTGTGGTCGCGCTCTCAAAGCTGCCGAAGTTCATAGCCCGAGCCAAACGGATTCTGGAAAGCAATCGCGCCGTGCTGAACGAGTTTCTCGATTCACGCGAGGATCTCAAAGCGGTGCGAACTGAATCAGGCACAACCTCGTTTCCGCGTTTGCTGAAAGGGCGCGTTGAAAATCTCTGCGACCTGCTGACTAAGAAATACGACACAGCGGTTGTGCCCGGTCGCTTCTTCGAATCGCCTCAGCATTTTCGTATCGGCATGTGCGCGGAACCGCAATTGTTCAGCGAAGGGGTGCGGCGATTGGGCGCGGCGCTGGATGAGTTGCGCGCATGATAATCAACATCATCGGCGGCGGCCCGGCCGGCATGTACTTCGCCATCCTCATGAAAAAGGCCGATGCCGCGCACCACATCAACATCTATGAACGCAATGGACCTGACGATACCTTTGGTTGGGGAGTGGTCTTTTCGGGCCAGACGCTCAGCAATCTGCGGGCAGCCGACGAAGAATCGCATGCTGACATCACTCGAGATTTCGAAGCCTGGGACAATGTTGACGTAGTTCATCGGGATCGGAAAATCTCGATTCATGGCAATAGCTTTTCGGGAATTGCCCGCATTCGCTTACTCAAGATCTTGCAGCAGCGATGTGAAGACCTCGGCATTGAGATCAAGTTTCGAAATGAAGTTAACGACATTGAAGCGCTCAAAGACGATTGCGAATTACTGGTGGGCGCGGACGGACTGAACAGCGTTGTCCGGCAGACCTTCCGTGCCGACTTCCAACCGAATCTCAGCACTCGTCCCAACAAATACATCTGGTACGGCGCCAGACAGTTGTTCCATGGGCTGACGCTGACTTTTCGGGAGACCGCGGCCGGGGTTTTCGCTGCGCACTCTTACAGATTCGATCAGACGACCAGCACCTTCATCGTCGAATGTGATCCCGATACGTGGGCCAATGCAGGTTTCGGAAACCTCACGGACGAAGAGACCCGCGCTCAGCTCGCCGAGGTGTTCAAGCCGGACTTGAATGGTTATCCCTTACTCTCAAATAACTCGAAATGGATCAACTTTGTGCTGGTGAAGAACGCGCGCTGGTATCACGAGAACGTGGTGCTGCTCGGTGACGCGCTGCACACCGCGCATTTCTCGATCGGCTCGGGTACGAAACTGGCGATGGAAGACGCTATCGCCCTGAGACAATCTTTCGACCAGAGATCGAACGTAACTGAAGCTTTGCAACGATACGAGAAAGCGCGCAAACCCGTAATCGAGGAATATCAGGCCGCGGCCCACGAGAGCATGCTGTGGTTCGAGAACGCCAGAGACCACATGCATCTAGTGCCGATTGAGCTGGCTTACTCGTTAATGACGCGGAGTGGACGAGTTGATGACGCGGAGCTCAGAAAACGCGATCCCGATTTTATGTCGTCATACGAATCCATCAAGTAGGCGGACTTATATCAGGTTAGACATCACGATTCAGGTGATGCGAAGATGTTCCAAATCGGTAAATTTGCCGGAGAGGTGATTTAAACGACGCTGAGAGAATGGTCCTAATCATATGGCTAAAGCGAAGCGAGTTGGCGTACTAACTGGTGGTGGCGACGCGCCTGGATTGAATCCGGCAATCAAAGGCCTGGTCTATCGAGGCTCAGAACTCGGTCTCGAGGTCGTCGGGCTATTCGACGGCTGGAGAGGTTTGTTGAATCCTCTGCCG
>QHXG01000108.1 GCA_003222845.1 Acidobacteriota bacterium
AACTCTCTAACGCTCGCATCCTCTGATACTAACTCCGACTCGTCACCTACCAAGAACTTCGCTGCCGATGCATCTTTAGCAGCGTTGGGACCGGAGCGGCACGCCTTACTTGAGGCGCGCCAGAGTTAATTCTGAGTAGGAGTTTGCATGTCCACTGAAGAAACCATAACCAACCAAGGCGAAGCCGGGCAAAACGATTCGCCACAAACCGTGAGTACAGAAACGAGAACGACTCAATCGAGTGTAACCCGACCAGGATCTGAAGGGTCTGCCACGGCTGTTGCCAGCCAGCGCGAGGACGAAGAGGAAACGCGTCCTGCGGGCGAAGATTTCGGTCAGCTTTTGGATCAATTTGAGCAGGAGCAATCGACGCTTCAGGAAGGCGAAGTTGTTCGTGGCACCGTGGTCGGCATTACCGAGCGCGGCGTGGTGATCGATTTTGGCTACAAGTCGGAAGGCATCGTCAATCCCAACGAATTTATGGAAGACGGGAAGATTACCGTCAAGCGCGGCGACGAGGTCGATGTCCTCGTCAAGCACATGGAGACCGGCGAAGGCTATCCGGTGCTTTCGCGCGCTGATGCCGTTCGTCTACGGGCGTGGGACGATCTCGAAAAAGCTTACAACGATGGCTCGGTAATCAAAGGACGAGTCATTGAGCGCATCAAAGGGGGCTTGCGCATCGACATCGATGGCATCGCGGCGTTTCTGCCGGGATCGCAAGTCGATGTGCGCCCGATTCGCAATCTGGATTCTCTGCGGGACAAGCAGATTGAAGCCAAGGTAATCAAACTGAATCGAAAGCGATCGAACGTGGTCCTTTCGCGCAAGGCCGTGCTCGAGGAGCGCGATGCCGGTCGAAAAGATCAAACCCTCAACCAGATAGAAGAAGACATTATCGTTGAGGGGCAGATTAAGAATCTGACCGACTATGGCGCGTTCGTCGATCTCGGCGGCATCGACGGACTGTTGCATGTCACTGATATGTCCTGGGGGCGCCTGCAAAATCCTTCGGAGTTATTTAAGGTAGGCGACACGGTACAGGTCAAGGTCCTCAAATTCGATCGCGAACGCGAGCGGGTCTCGCTCGGATACAAACAGCTCCTGCCCGATCCGTGGGAAACAATCGAGGAGCGCTTTCCGCCCGCCACTCGTATCACGGGGAAGATTGCGAGCGTAGCTGATTATGGAGCTTTCGTAGAATTGGAACCTGGGGTCGAGGGATTGGTGCATGTTTCTGAGATGAGCTGGTCCAAGCGCATCAAGCACCCGAGCAAAATCGTGAGTCCGGGCGACACTGTCGAAGTCGAGGTGCTGAGCGTAGATCCAAGGGCTCGCCGCGTGAGTCTCGGGATGAAGCAGGTGCAAGAGAATCCCTGGAAGACAATTGGAGAGCGGTATCACGTCGGCGATCGCGTACATGGCCGCGTGCGCAATCTGACCGACTTCGGCGCTTTCATCGAGATTGAAGACGGTGTGGACGGCCTGGTCCATGTCTCCGATATTTCCTGGTCACGTCGCGTGAAGCATCCTGGCGAAGTGCTGAAGAAAGGCCAGCAGGTCGATGCGGTCATAACCACTATTGATCCTGAAAACCGGCGAATGTCGCTTTCGATCAAAGAGCTGGAACCGAACGCGTGGAACGATTTTGTCGCCGCGCATAAACCGGGTGATATCGTTAAAGGCAAGATAGCGCGTTTTGCCGGCTTCGGCGCATTCGTGGAATTAGGCGATAATCTCGAAGGCTTGTGCCACATTTCAGAACTTTCTGATGAGAGAGTCTCGAAGCCGGAAGATGCCGTGCAACTCGGCCAGGAGATGGAGTTTCGGATCCTGCGCATCGATGCCGAAAACAAGAAGATCGGTTTATCAGCGCGGGCAGCGGCTCGAGAAGAACCGATAATCGAGCAGAAGACATACACTTCGGAAGCTGGCGGCGGCATGGCTTCCTTGGCCGAACTAGCTGACTTTGGAACCTCAAGCAGGACTTCCGATGACGAACAAACGTAAGGCGAGCTAAGCGATGATTGATCGCTGACGAGAATTGCCCGGCAACCGCAGAAGTTTTTACCTGCTCACTTTGTCTCGATGGAGATCGCAAATCAGCCGTAAGATATTGGCCGTACAGTCTCTTAGCCTTGCCGTGCCTTTACTGTTCTGCTAATCTAGCCGGCGTCGATTTGGCTACAACTGTTCTTGCGAGATTAGTCCACCGCCGTTTGAAAAGGCGGTCTTTCCGCGAGGTAACTGCATGACTAAAGCTGATCTGGTCAACGATGTCTCTAACGCCGCTGAGCTGACCAAGAAAGATGCTGAGCGACTGGTGGAAATAGTTTTCGAGAGCATTATCGATAGTCTAAATCGCGGCGAGAAGATCGAGCTACGAGGCTTCGGTAGCTTTCGGGTGCGCGAGCGAGGTTCTCGCCGCGGCCGAAATCCCAAGACCGGCGCAGCCGTTAACATTCCCGCCAAGCGGGTTCCTTATTTCAAGGCCGGCAAGGAACTCAAGGAACTCATCAACGAGAGTCCTGCTTAATAAGTTTTGCAGTGACGCTAAGCGAGACGGCACGGACGAATCGTTTCGGATCTGACTGTTGTGGAAAGACTTTGGAGTCCCTGGCGACATGCTTACATCGCCGCGAGCGGATCCGATATGTCCCAGCCCACCACTTGCATTTTCTGCGCAGCGCAAAAGATTCCAGCAGACGATGAAAAGAATTTCGTGCTCCATCGGGGCGCGCGCAATTTCGTAATCCTCAATCTGTATCCCTACATCACAGGTCACTTGATGATTGCGCCCTTTGCGCATGTCGGAGAGCTTGACTCGGCGCCGAAAGAAGTTACGGACGAGATGATGGACCTCGCTAAGCGCTGCGAGACAGCCCTGCGCGAAGTCTATCGTCCCGACGGGTTCAATCTCGGAATGAATCTCGGTCGCGCAGCGGGAGCCGGCATTGCCGATCACATTCACCTGCATATCATGCCGCGCTGGGCGGGCGACGCGAATTTCATGACTACGGTTAGCGAAACGCGAGTGTTGCCTGAGGACCTGTCAACGACCTATCGCAAGCTCCGCGAGAAGTTCTAGTATTTTCGAATCCAAACAAATCAATCACTCACCTGCGGTCTGCGCTGCGCGTGATCGCTTCATCTTCAACTTCGCCGGAAGGGTTAATAGGAACGTCAGCAGGTGTTTCGTAAGTGACGCCGGTGACGTTTCGTTCGACTGGGTCAATCGGCATTTGCGGGACGTTGAAGCCCGGATAGTCGATTCTGGGGTGATAGATCGCTGTTAGAGAATTGATCAGCGCTTCACGAATGCCCGTTAGTTCTCGTAACGTTAAATTCGATTCGTCAAGCTGGCCATCGGTGAGGATCGCGTCAAAGATGCGCGCCACGATCGCGCGGATGCTCTCCGGATCGGGATGAGCCAGCGAGCGCGCTGCAGCCTCGCACGAATCCGCCAGCATCAGAATCGCGGTTTCTTTGAATTGTGGCTTAGGCCCCGGATATCGGAAATCGGCTTCGTTAATCACTTCCCCGTTAGTGGCCTGTTGTTGCGCTTTGCGCAAAAAGAAATGCAATGTACGGGTGCCGTGATGTTGAGGAATGAAGTCCGCAACCTGCTGCGGCAAACCAATCTCTTTGGCCAGCCTTAAGCCGTACGTGACGTGACTCGTGATTATCTTCGCGCTGGTTGTTGGGCGTAGGCGATCGTGAGGATTGCTGCCCGTTTGGTTCTCGACAAAATGATCGGGCGCGGCGACCTTGCCAATATCGTGATAAAGCGAACCGACGCGTGCCAGCAGGGTGTTGGCGCCAATCGCGCGGCAAGCGTGCTCGGCGAGCTGTCCGACGGCATGCGAATGTTGATTTGTTCCAGGCGCCCGCAGGGCAAGCTGGCTCAACACCGGCAAATCGGCGTTTGATAACTCCAGCAGTCGCATGTCGGTGAGAATTCCAAACAACGATTCGTTGATCGGCACGCCGCCTGACGCGAAAATAATCGTCAGTAGACCGCCGCCAATGGCGGTGCCCGCGGTGACCAAGCCGCCGGTTATCGTCAACGATCGCGCGAACAAAGTCAGAGCCAGGGCCATGAGGCAGTTAACTCCGCTGACGACCAAACCCGCCAACGTCACCGACTGCCGTTCGCGATATTGCCTGATGCCGTACGCCGCGGCTGAGCAGGAAATCAATGCGTAGAGCGTCGCTTGAACTTCATTAGGCGCCAGCAGCGTGACGAAACCTGAGGCGACCACACCGGTGAGCAGTCCTAGTTGACGATCCAGAAGCATGGTGACCAGCAGCGAAGCAGCGGCAAACGGAATTGCGAAGCTCCAAACCACCAGATCATTCAGGGGCGCGCGCGTGCTTTGTGCGGCCAGGCCGCCGGCGACAATGAACCCAAGTCTTATCAAGGCTGTTTCGACCAGAATGGCGGAGCCCACGAGAGCGAATGCCCTTCGTTTAGAAATGAAAAGATCGACAAACTTCGTGCGGTAATCAACAAATCGCCAGACGATGAAATAACTCGCCAACACGAGGACCAGGACCCCAATTGTTTTCAAAGTCAGCGGCCAGCGAGCGAGAAGCAAGGTCGTGAGAATTGCTAGGGCAACAAATCCGATGACTAACTGGGTCTCGGCGGAAAACCAGCGGAACGGTCGCAATGCCATGTTGAGGACGCGATTGCGGACTCTTGCGAGTCTGGAAATGAAACGGGGGCGGGGACTCATCGTGCTCCTTTCGCCTGCATCCACGAGTATTGGTAGCCATCTCGAGTGGGGCGCAAAGTGGTTCCGATTCTCCGCAACAGAGGTTCAAGCGTCCGTGGATTGAGCGCGGACATCGCCAGGCAATCGCTTCCGCCTTCAGCGCGGCAGGTTCGCATTATCGCGTCGATAGTGGCCGCATCGACCAGGTCGGATTTGTTGAAGACGAGCAGCCGAGGAATTTGATCGAAGCCCAGTTCGGTCAGAATTCGATCCACGGAAGCGATCTGTTGCTGGTAGCGAGGATTCGCGGCGTCGACCAAGTGAATCAGCAAGCAACTGCCGGCGATCTCTTCGAGCGTGGATCTGAATGCGGCGAGCAAATCCGGCGGCAAATCGCGAATGAAGCCGACAGTGTCGTTGATGATCACTTCCTGTTCACGCGGCAGTCGCAGCCGGCGGGTCGTCGGGTCGAGGGTCGCGAACATTCGCTCTTCAGCCAGAACCTGGCTGGCGGTGAGCGTATTCAGCAATGTTGATTTGCCCGCATTCGTGTATCCAACAATTGAAACGATCGGGACGCCATGGCGCAGGCGTTCCTTGCGCCGCTGTTCCCGACGAGTTCGTTGCGACGCGAGTTCAGTCTCCAGTCGATGAATGCGATCGCGCACCCGTCTCCGATCAGTTTCGAGTTTCGTTTCGCCTGGGCCACGGCCGCCGATGCCGCCAGCCAATCTGGAAAACGCTGAGTTCTGTCCGACGACCAAACGCGGCAAAATATATTTGAGTTGCGCCAGTTCGACTTGTATCTTCCCTTCGTGCGACTGCGCCCGCTGGGCAAAGATATCCAGAATCAGTTGCGAGCGATCGATGACTTTTAGATCGGTTACTTCTGAGATCGCGCGAACCTGCGCGGGTTGAAGCTCGCGATCAAAGATGATCGCATCGGCGCCAAGTTGCATCGCCCGAATCAGCAACTCATCCAGCTTGCCTTTTCCCAACACCGTCCGTGGATCGATGCCAGGACGCCTCTGGACCATTTCGTCCAGCACAACCACACCGGCTGATTTTGACAGCTCGCACAACTCGGCAATCGAATCTTCGGCATCCGCACGAGGTCCGGTCGAAACGTTAACCAGAATCGCTCTTTCGGCGCCTGAGGCGTGGCGCGCCACGCGGCGGTTGCGGGCCATTTCACTTTCCAGCGCGTCCATTAACGCCAGAAAATCGACGTCCAATCGGGACGGCGCCACCGGATCAAGAAACTCGAAATGCTTCGCTTGGCCGTTCGTGCCCAACTCGGCCGCGCTCGATGGCAGTAAGTGCGCGGAACGAACCACGCCCGGCAATCCCGTCGCTTCATCTACATCGATGGCCGCCATCAAATCCAGTCGCAGCAACGCCAGATCGGTCAAATCATCCCGCGTCAACTCTTCACCACGCAGATGCGTATGCACACAGCGTAGTCCGCGAAAACGATCGCCGGCGACGCGCACGCGTTTGAAATCAGGCATTTCGATTCGGCGCGCATCGCCAACGATTACGTATTCAACATAGCCTTTGCGATCGATCAGCGCGCCAATTTGTCGTCGCGTTTCGTGAGAAAGCTCGCTTAGCTGCCGCGCAAATTCCGCTGTGACGATCTGGTGCGGTGGAATGCGACGTTGGTACAGCCTCTCGATACGCCGCAATTGATTTGGCTTAAGACCGTGTGTATTGCCGTGAAGACTTCTCATTCAGTCGACTGTCGGGATTATAGCACTGTCTCATAAACTTCAGTTTGTCTGACACAGTATCGGACTGGCGAATTAGACATCAAAGCCCACCCTAGCTACCATGTACACTTTGATTTGGAACGAGATGGCGAAGACCAAACAGATTGAGCGTATCGATCCCCCCGCCGGCATTCCCGGAGGAGAAGTGGTAATCGAAGTCAGCCCCGCAACCAGCAAAGCCGGCCATCCTCTTCAGGCGTGGTTTGGCGACAAACCGGCGCATATCGTGGCTGCGACCGGAAGGCGCGCATTGGTCCTGGTTCCTGAACTCAATAATGGCGCTGAGATCGAAGTTTCAGTTGATGAGAAGGGAAAATCGGGTAAGACTGCGCCATTCATCACCGGGCGTAAGTTAGCGGGCGACATTCATCCAGTCGCGAATCCGGCTTTCGATCCCACTGACGGCTCGCTATTTGTTACGAAATCAGGTGCGCGCGGCGAGCACGTGCCGGTGTCGCTCTATCGAGTAAGTTCAGATGACGATATCGAAGAGTTCTCCGGCGATATTATCAATCCTACCGGCATCGCTTTCGATCGAACTGGACGCATGTTCGTTACCAGCAGGCTCGACGGGACCGTCTATCGCGTCACTCCATTGAAGGAAGTCGTCATCTTTGCGGGAGAGTTGGGCATCGCCACGGGCCTTGCCTTCAATCGGCAAGGAGAGATGTTCGTCGGGGATCGCAGTGGCAAGATTTATCGCGTGAACGAGATTGGCGCAGCAGAGCGGTGGGCCGAACTCGAGCCTTCAGTGTCAGCTTATCATTTGGCCTGTGGACCCGACGATGCGCTTTACGTAACTGGCCCAACGGTTTCGAGTTTCGATTCAATCACACGCTTCGATGAAGACGGAAGGGGAACCGTCTTCTATCGCGGCCTCGGACGGCCTCAAGGTCTGGCTTTCGATCGCGACGGTAATTTGTACGTTGCGGCTTCGTTACGAGGGCGGCGCGGCATCGTGCGAATTTTGCCGGACGGCGGCGACGCGGACATTTTCGTCGCGGGAATGAATCTCGTTGGTCTCGCATTCAGTCCGAACGGTGAGCTGGTCGTGGCGACTAATGAAGCGGTTTATAGCTTGCCGCTCGGAATTTACGGCCCACTGCTGGATTAGGTCAGGCTCTGTCAGAACCGCCTGCGGTAGCGGGCGGTTGATCCCGGATATCGCTGATCCTTCATAATTAGAGATCAACCGGCCGCTACCGCAGGCGGTTCTGACCGTTGTGTTTTTGACTCTCATTTCGCGCAATGTTACTTTGAGTTTCTCTTAAATCTATCTTGATCACCTCCGGACTAATCGCCCAGCTCGTCATCTACATGGTCGTGTTGCTGTTTGCTATCTCGGCACACGAAGCAGCGCACGCCTGGATGTCCAACAGGTTCGGAGACGATACCGCACGTCTGTTGGGCCGCATCACGCTCAATCCGGTTGCCCACACCGATCCCATCGGGACACTGCTGATTCCGATCGCCAGTTTCATCTTCGGAAGCATGGGCGGTGGTATGGCCCGGATTCCGCTGATTGGATGGGGTAAACCGACGCCGGTGAATCCATTGCGTTGGCGCAATAAAGACATGGCGAACGTAATGGTCTCGATTGCCGGCATTCTGGCGAACCTGACGATTGCGATCGTTACTCTGGTTCTCTTTAAGATAGCTTTTCAATATTCGCATTTGTTCGACGAGGGAGCCGTACTGTCTTCGGTGTCCGAACCGGTCGGGCTATTTCTTTGGACTTCCTTGACTGTTAACGTGTCGCTGGCAGTCTTTAATCTCGTACCGATTCCACCGCTCGACGGCAGCAAAGTCCTCTGGACGATTTTGCCCGATAGCATGAAACCTGCCTTGGAAGCGCTCGAGAGATTTGGCTTCATCATCCTTTTGCTGGTGGTCAGTTCTGGCTTCCTGCAGGTCGTGTTTCGACCCGTTATGCAGGTAGTTATTTATCTTCTTGAGCTCTAGCGACACCTAACCATTGCGATAATGCCCAAACGGATTTTCAGCGGCGTCCAGCCCACCGGAAACATTCACCTCGGTAATTACCTGGGGGCACTGCGCAACTGGGTAGCCTTGCAGCGCGAGTACGAAAGCTTTTTCTGTATCGTCAACCTGCACGCTATCACCATCGCGCAAGATCCAGAGACGCTCGCTGAGAAAACACGCGAACTGGCGCGCATTTACCTCGCCGTCGGAATTGATCCGGAAGTCTCGACGATCTTGGTGCAATCCGATTTGTCGGAACATGCGGAACTGACCTGGTTGCTCAACTGTATTACCCGCATGTCGGAACTTGAACGAATGACGCAGTTCAAGGACAAGGCGCGCAAGCAGCAGGAGAACGTCGGCGTCGGTCTGTTTGATTATCCGGTGTTGATGGCCTCAGATATTCTGCTCTATCAAACAGACCTAGTTCCCGTAGGCGAGGATCAGAAGCAGCATCTGGAGTTGACGCGCGACATTGCGATTCGTTTCAATCGCGATTACGGCGAGACGTTTCGCGTGCCCGAAGCTTTCATTCCGCAAGTCGGAGCACGCATCATGTCTCTAGCCGATCCGACGAAGAAAATGTCGAAGTCCGATGAAGAGAGTGAAGCCGGTTGCGTCATGTTGCTTGATGACGCGGATGTCGTGCGTCGCAAATTCAAACGCGCCGTGACTGATTCAGGCACCGAGATTCGGTTTGACTCGACCCGGCCGGCAATAAATAACCTGCTTACTATTTATCAGTTGCTTACTCAGAAGAGTCCTGAAGAAATCGAGATACACTTTGCCGGCAAGGGTTATTCCCAACTGAAAGCAGAGTTGGCCGAGATTACCATCGAGTTCTTGCAGCCATTTCAGGAACGCGTGAGTCGCATTGATGATGATAAACTGGACGAGATTCTGAAAGCAGGAGCCGCGCGAGCGCAATTGATTGCCGGCGCAACGCTGGCTCAAGCGAAACATAATATGGGCTTGATTGGAGCGCGAAGTTAATACTCCCTCTCCCTTTGGGAGAGGGCTGGGGTGAGGGCTTAGCTGCGACCCAAAACACCTCATCAATCTTTTCGGTCTTGTGCGCGCCGAAGAAGGAGAAAAAAGAGCAGGTGAGCTTCAGTGTTGCAGGTAAGCCCCTCACCCTAACCCTCTCCCAAAGGGAGACGGAAATAAGATTCTAATACCGCGATGGAAGACACCGCTCAAATTGATACGATTGCGACGCCTGCGGCGGAAGAAACTCCCGCCACGATCAATGTCGCCGGCGCGACTCCCGAAATTGCTCCCGATCGAGATCACGATCAATTAAAGATCACGCTCGGCGAGTTTGAAGGCCCGCTCGATTTGCTGCTGTACCTGATTCGCCAGGAGCAGATAAACATCTACGACATACCGATCGCCCGCATCACGAACGAATACCTCCGCTATCTGAATCTTATGCAGGAGCTGGATCTGACGATGGCCGGCGATTTCCTGGTGATGGCTGCCCAGCTAATCGAATTGAAGTCGCGGATGCTTTTGCCGCGCGATCCGCTGGCCGCAGCGGAGGAAGAAATCGATCCGCGGGCCGAGTTGGTGGACCTGCTACTCGAACACGAAAAATTCAAAGCCGCGGCCCAGATGCTCTGGTCGCGCGCGACTGTCGAGCAAGCCGTCTTTACGCGCGCGGAGATCGAGACTGATAAGAATAATCCGGAGGTCGCCGTTGGGTTGTTTGATTTGCTGCGGGTGTTTCAGGAAATCCTCGCCCGGAAAAAAGAAGAGATAATGATGGAGATCGAGCGCGAGGAAGTCACCATGGCTGAAATGATCGAGCGCTTGCGGAACATGGTGCGATCCGCCGGCGAGTTGAATCTGATGAGGTTTTTCGAGCGCGCAAGCTCGCGACGAGAGTTGGTTACCGCGTTTTTGTCGGTGCTTGAATTGGTAAGGATGAGCGAGATCTCGTTACTGCAGCGCGAAACATTTGGTGAAATTGTCGCGCGGTCAGCGGGCCCAGCATAGTTACAGAACGGGAGCGGTAGCGACCGGCCAAGCCTATGAGTAAAGCAAAAATGGCAACCGAAGAGACAGTTGCCCACGAAGACAGTGCCATCGAAGGTCGGCGCGAAATTAGCAGTGGCGAACTCAAATCGATTACTGAGGCGCTGATCTTTGTCGCGGATGAGCCCATCAACACCAAAACAATTGCCGATGTAATCGATGTCGATCGGGAGGCCGTCGAAAAAGCGGTTGCAGAACTGGTCGAAGAATACGATGCTCGCGCGAGCGGTTTGCAGTTGCGCGAGATTGCCGGGGGCTGGCAAATCGCCACTCGGCCCGAGCACCACGAAAATGTGCGAGCGTATCTGAAATCAAAGCCAAGCGCGAAACTGTCGCTGGCTTCGCTGGAAACATTGGCAGTCATCGCTTACAAACAACCGGTGAC
Organism: Acidobacteriota bacterium; assembly: GCA_003222845.1. GTDB lineage: Bacteria > Acidobacteriota > Blastocatellia > Pyrinomonadales > Pyrinomonadaceae > UBA11740. The sequence continues at coordinate 10,896 of QHXG01000108.1, forward strand.
CGTACCTGAGATTCTCGAAATTCGCGGTGTGCAATCGCCGTCGGCGATCAAAACGCTGCTGGACAAGCGCCTGATCGTGGCCAAAGGCAGAAAAGAAACAGTGGGCCGCCCAATGATGTATGGGACATCAAAAGAGTTTCTGATTCAGTTTGGGTTAAAAGACCTTTCTGAACTTCCCAGCGTCGAAGACTTTCAGGACTTAGCCGGTGGAGCCGATTCGTAAACAAGGTATGTTCAATGGTTGAGATGAAGAAAATAAGAGATCTCACTTCGCTAATAGCGCGGGAATTTAACCCCGACCGAATCATCCTATTCGGATCCTACGCCTATGGGCAGCCGGGTTATGACTCGGATGTCGACATCCTTGTCGTGCTCCCTTTTAAGGGAAAGGCGGTGCGTAAGGCGATTGAAATCCGCAACAGAGTCAACGCCCGAATACCGCTCGACTTAATCGTCCGGACGCCAGAACAAGTAGCGGAGCGCATAGCTATGAACGACTGTTTTATGCGCGAGATTGTCGAAAAGGGCCGCACCTTGTATGAAGCCAATCACCAGTGAGTGGATCGACAAAGCCGAGGGAGACTTCGCTACGGCTCAGCGCGAATTAGACGCGATAGATCATCCGAACTACGACGCTGTATGCTTTCACGCCCAACAGTGCGCCGAGAAATACCTCAAAGCGTTCTTGCAAGAGGCCGATATCCCCTTCCGAAAGACTCACGACCTTTCTGATCTGCTCAATTCGGCGCTTCCAGTTGAATCCGCGTGGACATCGATGACGGCAGACTTGAATGCCCTTAGCGCTTTCGCCGTAGAGTACAGATATCCGGGTGAGTCGGCCGATCTGGACGAAGCCCGCGAGGCCCTTGAAAAATGCCAGAAGGTGCGCGAAATTATTCGTCATGCAATGCATTTGGATAAGCCTGATTCATCTCCTGGCGATGGCGAGTGATGCAGCAACGGCTTCAAAAACTGATCGCCGCAGCAGGTATAGCCTCACGACGGCACGGCGAAGAATTGATCAATGCCGGCGAGGTGACGGTTAACGGGAAAATCGTCACCGAACTCGGGGCCAAAGCTGATCCTGAAACTGATCACATCAAAGTAAAAGGCCGTCTGCTCAATCCTCTCCTTCAGAAACATGAATACGTTTACGTCCTGCTGAACAAACCGAAGGGTTATCTGAGCAGCATGGCCGATCCGAACGGAAGGCCATTGGTTACTGACTTAATTCCATCCCGGCTTGGTCGTTTGCATCCGGTCGGTCGCCTGGATTTCAACACCGAGGGTTTGTTGTTACTCACCAATGATGGCGAGTTTACAAATGTGATTACCTCCGCCAGGAACCGAATTGCTAAGGTCTACGAGGTTAAGGTGAAAGGCGTCCCGCCGGAGAGTGCAATCGACCGCTTGCGCCGAGGCATCGCGATTGGTAAGGGTGAACGAACGGCGCCGGCTGAAGTCCGCAAGTTGCGCGAGATTAAGGCGAACTCGTGGTTTGAAGTGATTCTTCATGAGGGGCGCAATCAGCAAATTCGTCGGATCTTCGATGCGATTGGCCATTCAGTTGTTAAGTTGAGGCGAACGCGGATCGGGACTTTGGATGACAGGGGATTACCGCTAGGCAAATGGCGCAGGCTGATGGAAGTGGAAGTTAAACGGCTGAGTCGGAACCGCCTGCGGTAGTGGGCGAAAGAGCAAAGGGCAAAGAGCAAAGAGCAAAGGGCAAAGAGCAAAGTGCTAAGCGGTCTTGACCCTTAGCTCTTTGCCCTTAGCTCTTTGCTCTGGTTACAATGTTATAGCTTCATAACGTCGCGACAGGCATCATTGCCTGTCGTTTGAGTGTTAGAAGGAAAGCATGAACTCGCGACTCTGAAAACAAATTAGATGGACTTCGAACTCACAGAAGAACAGTTGCAGATGAAGATGAGCGTGCGCGAGTTCGCTGAAGCGGAAATCGCCCCACACGTTCTCGAGTGGGATGAGGCGCAGCATTTTCCGATCGAGTTGCAACCCAAGCTCGCCGAACTTGGACTTCTGGGGGTCCTATTTCCTGAAGAGTACGGTGGCGCGGATCTCGGTTACGTCGAGTACGCGACTGCGATTGAAGAGCTTTCGCGGGTCGATGGATCGGTTGGTATTTCGGTAGCTGCTCACAACTCGCTGTGCTCGAACCATATCTATCAATATGGCAGCGAGGCGCAGAAACAGAAATATCTGGCCCCGCTGGCAAGAGGCGAACATCTGGGCGCGTGGGGATTAACCGAGCCGGGAGCGGGATCGGATGCTTCGGGCACTCGAACGACCGCCGTCCAAAAGAATGGCGGCTGGGTAATCAACGGTTCGAAGAACTTCATCACACACGCGATTCATGCCGATACCTGCGTGGCCTTCGCTTCCAGCGATCGTTCGAAGCGCAGCAAAGGAATCACGGCGTTCATCTTTGAAAAGGGGATGAAAGGGTTCTCGCCATCAAAGAAAGAGAACAAGCTGGGCTTGCGGGCATCTGAAACGGCAAGCGTAGTTTTCGAAGAATGTTTCGTCCCGGACGAGAATCGTCTGGGCGAGGAAGGAATGGGGTTTGTCAACGCGATGGAGATTCTGGATGGCGGCCGAATCTCGATAGCTGCGCTGGCAGTGGGCATCGCTCAGGGCGCTTATGAATCAGCCCTTCGCTATTCGGGTGAGCGTCAGCAATTCGGCAAACCGATTCGGGAGTTCCAGGCAATTCAATTCAAGCTTGCGGATATGGCGACTCAGATCGATGCCGCACGGTTGTTGATGTATCGCGCGGCGTGGATGAAAGACCAGGGAAAGAAGACAACCAAAGAATCTTCGATGGCCAAGCTGTTCGCTTCGGAGATAAGCGTGCGCGTTTGTGAAGAAGCAATTCAAATCCACGGCGGTTATGGTTATACGAAAGACTATCCGGCGGAAAAATATTGGCGCGACTCAAAGTTGTGCACAATCGGTGAAGGCACGTCTGAGATTCAGCGAATTATTATTGCGCGAGAGGTTTTGAAGCAGGCGTAGCTATGAATAATCAGCTGATCGAACGCGTCGCGGCTGGAGATGTCACCGCAGTGGCGCGCGCGATTTCAAAGGTGGAGGAGGGCGGGCCTGGCGCTTCCGATCTGATGAAGCAAATTTTCCGGCGCACAGGCCGCGCTTTGATTGTCGGAATCACCGGCGCGCCGGGAGCGGGGAAGTCTTCGTTAGTTGATAAGCTGGCTGCTTGTTACCGGAAGCGAGGCGAGCGGGTAGGGATAGTCGCGGTCGATCCTTCCAGCCCATTTTCCGGCGGCGCGATTTTGGGTGATCGTATTCGGATGCAGACGCTTTCTCTGGATAAAGGCGTCTTCATTCGCTCGATGGCCACGCGCGGACAGCTTGGCGGCTTAGCACGCGCGACCGTCGACGCAGTTGCGATTCTGGACGCGGCTGGTTACGAAAAAATCCTCGTCGAGACGGTGGGCGTCGGCCAGGATGAGATTGAGATTGCCAAGACTGCCGATGTTTGCGTAGTGGTGCTGGTACCCGGAATGGGCGACGACGTGCAGACGATGAAAGCCGGCATTATGGAAATCGGCGACGTGCTGGTTATCAACAAAGCCGATCGCGACGGTGTCCTGCGAACAGAAAAGGAGCTAGAGGGCTTGCTGTCACTCGCTGTTCGTACAGATCCGTGGCGGCCACCGATCGTCAAGACCGTGGCGATCGAAAACAGGGGAATTGAGGAACTTGCTGAGGCGATCGATCGCGCGCGCGAATCTCAGCAGTCAGCGCCAGCTTCAAACGAGCGGCGACAAGCAATTGCGCGTTGGAGAATTCTGGAGTTGTTGCGCGAGCGCTTGCTATCGGAAGCGCTTCACAGCGATTCGACATCAGAGAAACTTGATCGTTTGGCGGCTGACGTAGCGAATAAGAAGCGCGATCCTTATTCGGCTGTCGAGGAACTCATCACAAAGTGAAGATCGATCACATCGGCATCGCGACACGTGGAATTGGCGCGAAGTCCTGGATCTCGACATAACTGAAACCGAAGTTGTTGCGGAGCAGAAAGTTCGCGTGGCGATGCTGGCCATCGGGGAATCACGCCTCGAACTATTGGAAGCAACCTCAGACGATTCACCGATTTCCAAGTTTCTAGAAAAGCGCGGGCCGGGAATTCATCACATCGCCGTGCGGGTTGACGATATCCGAGGCGCGCTCGCCAGACTAAAGCAGTACGGTGCGCGTTTGATTGACGAAGAACCGCGAATGGGCGCGCGCGGTTGCCTTGTGGCGTTTGTTCATCCATCATCGACAGGTGGAGTACTACTGGAACTGGTTCAGCAGTCATCGTAATTAAGAGAAAGTTTTAATCTGAAAGGAAGAGTCTTATTTTGAATTCAAAAACTAAAGCATGGATCGTCGCCGGGTGCGGCATTGTTTTTTCCCTCGGTCTGATCTTCTGGCAATTGAGGGTCGGACACGCGGCCGCGATAAACCTGAGCACCGAAGACATGTCGCTAATCGCCTCTGACCAGGCGCCACAGACGCGAACGCGTTTGGCGTCTGATCCATCAGCTCGCAAAGACTTCGCGAAGAACGTGCGCGAACTGTTGGCGGTCGCTGAAGAAGCCAGGTCGAAAAGCATAGCCTATCGCCCCGAGATTAAACGCCAGCTCGATCTGGTGCGTGCGATTGTGATCTCGCAGAACTACAATCAATCTAAAAGCGCAGGTCCTGGCGCTGGCGCTGCTTCTGATAAAGAGATCGAGGCGTTTTTTAAAGAGCCAGGCCAGGAAGAATTCCTCGCGCAGTTCTTGAAGGACGCGCAAGCGCGCAATCCTATGATGGCCGGGCAGCAAATTCCCGAAGAGCAGATGAAAGAGATAAGGCAACAGTTGGGTCAGGTGCTGTTGGGCGCGCGCCAGGGAGCCGCCGCGGGCATTGATAGGAAGCGCGGTGTGGAGTTGCAAATCATGCTGGAGCAGGCTCGTGTGTTGGCTTCTACTTATGCGCAGGAGACGTTGATTCCAAACACGAAGGCTACCGAGGCGGAGATTAACGCTTATATATCCAGGCATCCCGAGTTGGACACCAAACAGGCGCGGACGAAGGCAGAAGAAGTGCTAAAGCGCGCACGCTCCGGGGAAGATTTCGCTTCGTTAGCGAAGGAGTTTTCCACCGATCCGGGCAGCAAGGACAAAGGCGGCGATCTCGGTTGGTTCGGGCACGGACAGATGGTCGCTGAGTTTGATAAAGCCGCGTTCGCTTTGCAGCCGGGACAAATCAGCGACATCGTCGAATCACAGTTTGGTTTCCATATCATCAAGGTAGAAGAGAAACGCACTGAGACGAAAGATGGTAAACCTGAGGAGCAGGTTCACGCGCGGCACATTTTGATTGCGGCCGGCGCTCAGAACCCGTTCGGCCCACCCAAGTCTTCGAAGGATCAAGCGCGTGACGCCGTCGAGCAGGAGAAGGAAAAGACTTTGATTGACGAGATCGTAAAGCGTCAGGGTAGCCACATCACCATCGCCGAGAATTTTTCCATCACCACGCCGCCTCAGCAACAGATGCAAGAAGGGTTGCCGCCGGGAGCCGCGCCAGAGCCGCCACCGGCTTCAACTTCGCCGGCCCCGAAAGGGAAAGCGCCTGCAAAGAGTGAAAGGAAATAGTTTGTGGGTGACGCGGTTAGAATGTAGGGTGTAGTGATCATAATTACGGTCCACGCCAGTTTTGCCACACCCTAGACCCAACGCCCTACACCCTGAGTCACGATGAAGTTTGGTGATTATCGCGTCGAGATTGTTCCCGACTGTGAGTTTCGGCTCGATGGCGGTGCGATGTTTGGAGTGGTGCCGCGCAATCTTTGGTCGCAGACTTTTCCGCCCGACGAACAGAATCGAATTCGCATGAACATGAATTGTGTGTTCATCGATACCGGTTCCGAGAAAATCCTGATCGAAACCGGCATCGGCGACAAATGGTCCGAAAAGCATCGAGCGATGTTCGGCATCGATCGCAAACGATCATTAGATGAGTCGCTGCAAACCATCGCCGGGGTGAATGCGAACGAAGTAACGATCGTGATCAATACTCATTTGCATTTCGATCATGCCGGCGGCAACACAAAGTTGGACCAGTCAGGAACGCCAGCCCCTTCTTTTCCAAACGCGCGCTATTTTATTTCTGGCGCGGAATATGAACACGCGGAAGCTCCGTCGGAACGAGATCGTGCCAGTTATCTAGCCGAGAATTGGCAACCTCTGAAAGCATCAGGTCAGATGGAATTGAAGGACGCAGATTATGAAGTTATGCCGGGCTTGAGAATGGAAACTCACGCGGGCCATAATCGCTCAATGCAATGCTGGCGCTTAGATCGAGGCGGGCAGACATTGTTTGGATTTGCTGACCTGGTCCCAACCCGCGCGCATGTGCCGTTCGCCTGGATCATGGGCTACGATCTTTATCCGATCGAAACCCTGGAAGCGAAAAAGACATTGTTGCCGCGAGCGGCCCGCGAAGGTTGGGCATGTTTGTTCTATCATGATCCTGAGCAGCCGCTAGGCCGAATCGTGGAAGACACAGGCAAGCTTCGACCGGTAGCACTCGCAACGCTCGCATGACACAGAAAGACAAACTACTCAGCCAAATTCTTGGTGGGCGATCCGATGCAAATGTAAACTTTAATGAATTGTTGAGTCTTCTACGCAGTTTGGGCTTCAGTGAGCGAATTCGAGGAAGTCATCATGTTTTCACCCGAGAAGATGTGCAGGAGATCATGAACCTGCAACCAAAAGGCGCTAAAGCAAAGGCTTATCAAGTCAAACAGGTGCGTCAGGTGCTGGTAAAGTATCGGCTGGGAGGATTCCATGAGCAAGTATGAAGTGATTATATATTGGAGCGACGAAGATGACGCCTATGTCGCAGAAATCCCTGAACTGCCCGGCTGCATGGCGGACGGCTCAACTTATCAAGAGGCACTAGCCAATGCCGAGGTTGTGATCCACGAGTGGATCGAGACCGCTAAGGAACTGGGCCGGTCTATACCTGAGCCGAAAGGCAGGTTGATTTACGCGTAATTATGACGGCAGCGAAGATAGGCATCATTGGCGGCAGCGGCCTCTATCAGATGCCGGAACTCACCGAGATCGATGAGATCGAAGTCGAGACTCCCTTCGGACGTCCTTCGGATAAGTTTGTCCTCGGCACGCTCGAAGGCGAGCGCGTCGCTTTTCTACCGCGTCACGGAGTCGGGCACCGGTTCACGCCGACTGAGCTTCCTTTTCGCGCTAACATTTAC
>QHXG01000471.1 GCA_003222845.1 Acidobacteriota bacterium
CGATCACGAGAACCAAGCCGTTGTAGGCCTTTCGGTCCTTCGCTTGAAAAGATTCGTGATCGGTGGCGTCACCGTTGTCTACGGCCACAATTTCGCCGGGGCCGGAGATCTCAAAGCGCACGCGATTCTTTGAGCGCGGGACGAGCCAGTTGTCTTTGTCGGCGACTGTCACGGTGATGAATGAAAGGTCTTGGCCGTCGGCTTTGATGGTGGCGTGGTCTGCTTTCATCAACAGCCGGGAAGCCGGCCCAGTGGTTTTCATCACGTCTTCGGCCCAATGCTTGCCGTTCTTGTAAGCTACGACTTTCAATTCGCCAGGCTCGTACTTCACATTGTCCCAACGCAGACGATATTCGTAAGTGCCTTTCTTCTTGCGGCCAAGCGAACGTCCGTTCAGGAAAAGCTCCGCCTCGTCGCCTGAGGTGTAAACGTGAACGGGCGTGACCTGGCCCACACGATCCGGCCAGTTCCAATGCGGCAGGAGGTGCGCCATCGGGAAATCAGGCCGCCAGTGCGCCTGATAAATGTAGAAACGATCTTTCTTGAAGCCGTCGAGATCGACGATGCCGAAGTAGGAACTGCGAGACGGCACTTTGATTTTGCCGAGTTCTTTCAGCTCCTGGGCCATCCGCGCTTGTTCCGCTGGGTCAGTGAAATTCAGCAGCGTCGTCGAGTCGCCACCATAAGGCGTCGGCTCGCCGAGGTAATCAAAACCCGTCCACACAAATTCGCCGGCAGTAAAAGGAGATTCGTCGAGTCCCTTGAATTCCACATCGGGCGGCCAGGCCCAACGCGGCGCGTACAGGTCGTAAGAACTTACCTGAAAATCCGCACGGCCCTGAAGCTTGTCTTCGACGACGGGAAAGAAATATTCACCGCGGGAACTCACGGTCGATGCGGTCTCACTGGCGAAAAGAGGAATTAACGGATTGCTCTGGCGAAACTTTCCGTACTCAGTAGGCTTGTAGTTATAGCCAAAGACGTCGAGTATTTTCTGAAATCCGTTATATCCCGCTTCGGTGTAGTTGCATCCGGCGGTCGCGGGTCGCGTTCCGTCTTCTTCGTGCGCAATGCGCACGAGCTCCTGCGCAACCTTCTGGCCTTCGGGCGTGCGCTGCTCGCCGATTTCATTACCGGTGCTCCAGAGAATGACGCTCGGGTGATTGCGATCGCGCCGAAGTTGGGCGCGCCAATCCTTCTCGTGCCAGTCGTCGAACAAGAGATGATAGTCGTTCTTTTTCTTGCCACGCTTCCAACAATCGAATGCTTCATCCATCACCAGAAAGCCCATGCGGTCAGCCAGCTCGAGCAGCTCCGGCGCGGGTGGATTGTGGCTGGTGCGAATGGCGTTGACGCCCATCTCCTTCAAAATCTCGAGTTGCCGCTCGAGCGCGCGCAGATTGAGCGCTGAGCCCAATGGCCCGAGATCGTGATGATCGCAGACACCCTGGATGCGGACGTGTTCGCCATTGAGAGAGAAGCCTGAATTCACGTCGAACTTGATCGTGCGAATACCAAAGACCGTTTCATACCTATCGACGACCTTGCCGTTCTGTTCGACTCTGGTTACCGCCGCATAGAGATTTGGCTTTTGCAAATTCCAAAGCTTTGGTTTATTAACCTGGATGTTCACCTCGCCAGTTCCATTCGTACGAGGGGCGATTTTCAAACTAACTGGTCGTGCAGATGCGACAGCGGCACCAATCTTTTGTCCCTCTGAGCCAAGTTCATAAATCTGCGTCTTCAGCGCCACAGTTGCAGGCGAGGCGCTGTCGTTGTTAACCGTGACTTTGAGATCTACCGTTGCCGAAGATGTACCGACTTCCGGCGTCGTGACATAAGTTCCCCAATGGCCTACGTGCGTGCCGGAGGTCTTCACCAGCCACACGTTGCGATAAATACCGCCCCCGGGATACCAGCGCGACGAGTCAGGCGGGTTATCCAGACGAATAGCGAGAACGTTCTCTTTTCCGTATTCGATATACGGCGTCAGGTCGAGTTCGAACGATGCATAACCGTAAGGCCAGCCGCCCACGAACTTGCCGTTGAGCCAAACGGTTGCATAAGACATTGCGCCGTCAATGTCCAAATAGAGTTCCTTTCCCCTTTCGTCCGCAGAAACGTTGAAATGTTTTCGATACCACGCGACGCCCCACCATGGAAGCTTACCGGTTTCGCCGGGATAGTCCTGATTGAAAGGCCCCTCGATGCCCCAATCATGCGGCAGATTCAATTGACGCCAACTGCGGTCATCAAAGTTGCGTTGCGTGTAGGAAATGCCTTCACCGAGATTTCCTGCCGGCCGGCTTGGCTTTTTCGCGCCTGAACTCAAAACGAATTCATTCCCGGTCGCGGTGGCCCAATCTTTGATTTTCTCGTAAGCCAAACGGCTTTCGGTTCCCGGCGGATCGCCTTTCTGAAATCGCCAGTCAGCGTTGAACGAGATGCGCTCGCGCAGAGGAACAACTGCTTCGGCCGTGGCTCGGAAGATGATCGGATCAGCAGCAGCGATCAGGAAGAACGAGAGTGCAAAGCCCGGAATGTTATTCATCATCGTCGTCATAAAGTTTCTCCTAGCTAGTAACCTGTCGGAGAATTCGTCTCTGTGGTCCTCTGTGCGATCTCCGTGTCTCTGTGGTGAGCTGCTTCCTCGAACAATTCCACCACAGAGACACAGAGAATCACAGAGTTTGCACAGAGAAATCCTTTTCTTCCGACAGACTCCTAGTGCTCGACCTACCCACGACTGTAAAGTCGCCGGCAAGCCACTTCACGTCCGAAAGAGAGTAACGACCGTCGCGCTCACGCACAGAATTGAAAGCAGAGTCAGGGCTCGCTTCATCTGGGTCGCCGGTTTGTTGGTTCATAGATCTCAACTTCGACTATGCTGAACGCGGACGATCTTGGGCCGACTTCAGGATTGCCCGTAATTCCGACTGCGTTTCCGACGTTGTTAGTATCCTTCGGCTCACGCGTTAGCTCAACCTTAACGTGCCGGCCAGTGGTTGGCGGGAATGTAAGCGTCACGTAACCCAAACTCGGCGATGTGCTGCCGTTGAAGACTGTCTGTTCGTCAACGCTGATTCGAATTGGATACGACCGTGTCCGCCACGAACCGAGCTTGAGTGTTAGCTCATTGATAGAAGCCGGACGATCAAGTTCGTAAACGATCCAGGCAGAGCTAAGCTGTCCATCATTCGACCAACTCGTCGCTTCGTTGTCGTCAAAGCTCAACGCCACGGTCGCAACATTCGCACCCGCGGATGCGCTCGCGATGCGGAGGGGCGTTCGCGAACTTAGCAGGGCTCTGGCCGCAGGCGTTGGCCCTCGAGTTAGGTTAGCTGAAAGGCCGCCGTCAGGCATCTCAAGCGATAATCCATCGACGCTCTTGACCGCGCGCGAAGCGATTTCGACCGCCGCGGGTTTCAGACTGTCCGCTTCGGCCTTCAGTCGAATCACACCGCTGTCCGGAGTCGAACTAACCAGCACGCGATTGATGCCGCATTCCACCGGCAGACTCTTTGCCAGGATGTAGTTGTCCGGTCCTTGAGCGATTCCACCGCGCCACTCCGCCGGCCCCGAAATCGAAAAGTTGATCAGGTTCAGGGCCGTCGGACAACGATTGCCGGCGGCATCAACCACCTCGACATCGATCAGCGCCAGATCAGATCCATCAGCACGCAGGCCACTCGGTCCAGTGTGAACGGTAAGCCGGATTCCAAAGGGTTTGCCGGCGGTCTTAACTTCTGCCTCGCAGATCTTTTTTCCGCGCGTGTCATAGCCAACAGCTTTGACGACACCCGGCTGCCAAAGAACATTCTTGAACGTGTAAAGGAAACGGCTGCTCTGAACACCGAGGCCCTGTGATTTGCCGTTGACGAACAACTCAACTCTGTCAGCGCTCGAGACGATATAGATATTCTTCTTCGTTCCCGGTTCGTAATTCCAATGACCGATGATGTGAATACGCGGATGCTCGACATCGACCCAACCATCCCACATCACTTGATGTATAAAGTAGCCATCCTTTGGCAGACGCATCGCGTCAACCTCGCCACTCCGGCGAAAGTTTTCAGCGCCGCGAAAGTGCGTGTTCGAATCCGAAAAGATGATGTTCACGCCGCCTGCGCTCACACGCTCGCCTGTTCCCGGCCGCTCGCGCCAGTAGTCGTACCAGCGCATAACATCTTCGATCGCGTGCGAGTCCTGATTTCGATTGTAAACACTCGCGTCCTGATTTTGATAAAGCGGACCGGCGCCATCCTTGTGATAAGGAGGCGAGAACTCGTCCCAATATTTTCGCAGCCCTTCATCGCGCGAATACTCCATCGCCCACATTGGCTTCGCCGCGCTCTTGTTAATGTAGAGCATCTCGCCGCCATATTCGGCTACTTTGCTGTTGAGCATTTCACGCGCGCCGATTGCCCGGCCGCCGTGCAGATCAAACGTATCTCGCAAAGCTTTCATTTGCTGCATGTGCGCCTCGCTGATCGCTTTGTTGCCGCACTCGTAGAAGACGATGCTGGGATTGTTTCGGTTATAAATGATGGCGTCGCGCATCAGCTCAACGCGTTGTTCCCAGCGCCGGCCCGTAACGTCAGCTTCGGAATCGCCCGCGGGCATTGCTTCCATCAAGCCGACGCGATCACATGATTCGATATCCTGCTTCCAGGGCGTCACGTGCATCCAACGAATTAGGTTGCCGTTCCCTTCGACGATCATCCGGTTACTGAAATCACTCAACCACGGCGGAACCGACAGACCTATCGATGGCCACTCGTTCGTCGTGCGCTGGGCATAGCCTTTTAACTGAATCGGATTGTCGTTGAGCTTGACGAAGCCGTGCGCAAATTCAGTCTTGCGAAAACCGGTGCGCGTTCTTACCACATCGACAACTCGGCCATTGACCTTAAGAATTGTGTAAACGTCGTAGAGATAGCCGTAGCCCCAGCTCCAGAAATTGAGGTGGTCGACCCGCGCGCTGGCGACCAGAGTCTTCGTTTCGCCGGCAGCAATAGTTTGCGATCCGCCATCAATCGTCTTGATTGTCTTTCCGTCAGGATCGGCGATCGCTACCTCGAAGTCGCAGGTTTCAGAGTTTGCATGCTCGTTCTTCACCTGCGTTTCCGCAGTGATCGTTGCGCGCCGGTCGGCGATGTCAAAGTCATCTGCATGAATGTACACGCCGGTGGTGCCAAGGCTCGAATAGAGCGGCAACGTTTGGTATAGCTTGTCAGTCACGTGCAGGTAAACATTCTTGTTGATGCCGCCGTAGTTAGCGTAAAAATTCCGATCGTTCCACTGAAACGGAGCATTCGTCGCCTGTTCGTGATAGGTCCATGAGTTGTCGATACGCGCCGCGAGCACGTTTTCCTGGGGTGCAGGGTTTAGCTGATTCGTGATATCGAATCCGAACGCCATGACCCCGTTTTCGTGACGTCCGATGAACTTTCCATTTAGAAAGAACTCGCCACCTTGCCGGATTCCTTCAAACTCAAGAAAGACTTTCTTGTCAGCACTGCCTGCTGGTAACCGAAAACTTTTGCGGTACCACGCGACTCCGGTTGGCAAATCGTGGATACTGACTTTGAAAGCCGAATCCTCGTTCCAAGCGTGCGGCAACATGACATTCTTCCAAGCGGAATCGTCAAAGGCCGGCGCTTCGGCTCCACTTGGATCACCGACGAAAAGTTTCCAACCGGAATTGAAGTTGTATTTCGTTCGCGCGCTCGGCGGAGGATAAAAGGATCTGGTCGCGCCCGTGAAAGCCGATTGAGAAATCCAGAAGACCGCCAGAAACAAGCCGATGAGAATTACCAACCGCTTCAGCGTTGACAAGAGATTCACTTGGTCGCTTACTACTTCCTTTTCGTGATTACGGTCGCGTAGGTTGATAAGAGTAAGACAATCTGAAGATTGAACTCTAAACCGTGAACTCCACGGCTCAGAGTTCAAGCTTTAGCTTGTATCTCGGCAAACACACAATGGATCCTGTCCTTAGTTACCCAGTGGTTTGACGCTGTTTGATTTCGGGCTGGCTGGCAGCACGAAACTGTCAATCGGGTCGGGCCGGCTTGGATCAAATGACCCAATGTCGGTAACCAGGAATCTTCCCAGGCCGAGCTTATTGGCCTTGATCCCTTCGACGATGCACCTCGCCAACTCATAGCTGCCGTAGTCGTCGTGATGCGTGTTATCGTTCGGCGCGAATGCGCGCTTCGAAGCTTCGGGTCCCCAAGCTTCATAAAGCGTCTTGCTCATCGCATTCAAATCGATGAGCGGAATGCTCTCTTCGCGCGCAATCTGCCGCACAGCTTCGGGATAATCACCGTGTGAGTTTGTGATCTTACCGGACGGATCAAACGTGCGGCGCTGCACAGGCGTAACCAAAACCGGATTGCCGCCGCGTTTGCGCGCTTCGGCAACGAACTTTTTCAAGTCAGCCTTGTAAGTTGTGAATGCGCCGACACCTTCGCCCTTTTCTTTCTCGTCGTTGTGACCGTACTGAATAATCAAATAGTCACCCGCTTTCATCGTGCTCAGAACTTTATCCAAACGATGCGCGCCGAGCGAGCTACGCAGAGACTCGCCCGACTCCGCGTTGTTCGCGATCGCAATTCCAGATTTGAAAAAGCGCGTCAGCATCTGCCCCCAACTGTTGTAGGGCTCGGAAGGCTGATCGCAAACGGTCGAGTCGCCGAGCAAATAGATTGTCGGTACCTCAACTCTGGTGATCTCGATCGCGCAAACGCTCGGATGCGAGTTGTTGAATTCAAGCGTCAGCTTCTCGTCCCACGCCCACCATTCAATAGTCTTCTCGCGATCCTTGAGTTTGACTTCACCATCGCCGGCGATCTGCGGCGTGCGAATGTTGACTGTGAAGGTGCGCGTCGCAAACTTCCCGCGCGCAGTTTGCACTCGCTCTAACATCAATCGGCGCAATTCCGCCTTGACTGTAGTGGTCGTCTCTTCCTGCGCATCGCCAAGCGTCAAGGTCACTTGGTAATTCCCTTCCGGCAAGGCCACCGAGAAATAGAAAGGCTGGTCGCTCGCGCAGAAGTCGCTCCGTAAGGCATCCTTGCCGCCACGATCAGGACAGGTAACTTTCGTTCCTGGCTCGAAACCATAGCCAAGTTCTTTGCTGTAAATGCTGTTCGCCAGAATTTGTTGATAACCCGGGGCGACTTTGCCGGGACCGAAATCGAATCTCCAGTTTGTTTGATTTGTATCTTTTGCTTGGCCGCGCACCACGAATATATTGATGGGCGGACATATGAGCACAAGGGCAGCCACCAGAATGACGATCCGAAGACATTCAATCAACATTGACAACATTGAGTACTCACTATCTTTTGTCAGCTACAATCATATTGAGTTAATGAAGTAGAATCCAGAGCCAAACTCGATCCCAGTGTGCCAAGCCGCAGTAGGTAAACTCCCTCTCCCTTTGGGAGAGGGTTGGGGTGAGGGCGTAGCTGAGTAACCGAGAAAGAAAACTCTCCTTCCTTTCTGATTCGGTAGGCTCGGATAAAAGGGGAAAAGGTGGGTTTACGTCCCATCGCTAGACCTCACCCCAGCCCTCTCCCAAAGGGAGAGGGAGTTCACCTACAAGTTTTTGGCCCACTAATCGATCTGCGCTTAACTAATTCGGTGAAGATTTTGGTGACTCGCTATTGGGAACCATCGTTGAAAGCGGCGGCGTCTGCAAGTCAAACGTCTGCGGGTTCTCTCCAATAATCGCCGCGGCGAAAAAACTGGGAATGTAATAGGCGCTTTCGTTTCGGAAAGTATCGTCCAGCTTGTCACGGTTGGCAAAGAGCGTCCAGAAATTTCTTTCATAGTGGCTGTCAGTCTCTCTCAGACTCCGCAAAGCCTCCCGCACTGAGTCCGCCCCGCGATTGTAACTGAGCAACACGAGGGTCATGCTTTGCGAATCGTCGCCAAGCTCGGCCATCCGATCCGCGATGTAGTGAGCGGCGGCGGGCGCCATCTTCTCAACGTCACACATGTCTCCGCGGGCGACGCCGTATTGCTCGGCGGTTTGCGGCATGAATTGAAACAGGCCTTTGGATCCGGCGCTATTCTCAAAACAAGGCTTGTATTCCGATTCGATCATCGGCAGATAAATCCCCACGACCAGCGGAATCTTCCGCTCGCTGAACGAAGGCGCAATCAAGGGAATAATCGGCGCTGCCCGTCCATAAATGACGCGCAAACTTTCTCCGCCTGGCTTTGCGGATGTACTGTCCGTGCGCGCTGCGTAACGATCAAGATTACTTTTAATTGCCTTAATAGCTTCATCGTTCAGCTTCATTGGACGATCGCCCATCATTGCCGAGATGCGCTGTTCCTGTTCATCAACGAACCCGAGTTGCTCAACTGCATTCATCTGCGTGTAGAGTTTTCCGCTCGCAATTGCCGCGGGCGCGATGGCGTTCGCGCGAAGTTTTGAACGCCGGTAAAGAAACGCCGTCACGATCATCACCGCGATGAGTACGGCAACGCTCAATACCTGAAGTCCATGATGATATGAGCGCACCTTTCTCGTTTCGTACCGAGAGGGACTAACCGAATATTCCTCAACGTCCTGAATCATCCTGGCGCTGCGCATCGAATCGTCCATGACCTGCGCGCTGGTTTGTTCAAGCTGTTGTCTGACATTCTTCAAATCTGCCAGTATCTCGGGCGCGGCCTGATAGCGTTTGTCTATTTCTTTGTGCAAAGCCTTGCTGACAACGCGCTGTAACTCTGATGAGAATGGCTGAGTGTTATTCGCAAACTGAAACAGCGGCGCCGGCGCGCGCGCGAGAATCGCCACCATCGTATCGTATCCATGCGCGTCGCGCCCACGAACGGAGGGCGATACGCCAGCATTTCATAGAGCACCACTCCCAGGCTCCAAATGTCTGTGCGTTCGTCCACAGGCAGAGCGCGCGCCTGTTCCGGAGACATGTAACCGACGGTCCCCAGCACGACGCCGGTTTCTGTCTGCGTCTTCGCAGTCTTGGAATCGGATGAGGGCGGCTCAAGCAGCTTGGCGATTCCAAAGTCCAGGAGTTTTACCAGACCGCTGCGCCGTCGCATGATGTTTTCCGGTTTGATATCGCGATGCACTATCCCGGCAGCGTGTGCCGCAGTCAGCGCCTCGGCCACCTGAATGGCAATCTCCAGTACTTCAACGAGCGACAGATGTTCTTGCGCAATTAATTCGCGAAGCGTTTGGCCGTCGATGAATTCCGTCGTGATAAAGTGAAGCTGATCTACCTCGCCGACTTCGTGAATCGTGAGGATGTTCGGATGATTCAAAGCCGAGGCGGCACGGGCTTCCGTTTGAAAGCGGCGCAGGCGCGCTTCGTCGGAAACGAAGTAAGCCGGCAGGATCTTCAAAGCCACCTGGCGATCCAGCCGTCGATCCTGCGCCAGATAAACTTCGCCCATGCCGCCCGCGCCGAGACGCTCGATAATCTGATATGGACCGATCTCACGACCGATGTTGTTTTGACCGTTATTTCCGATCAGGACGTGCGCGTCGTGGGCAATGGCGGGTTCTTCGATGAAGTCGCCGGCTTCATCGTAAGCATCGATCAGCGAACTCGCTTCCTGTCGTAACTCT
>QHXG01000472.1 GCA_003222845.1 Acidobacteriota bacterium
GCCAGCGCCGTGATTCCCAGCGGTTTGCCTGCTGACAGATTGATGACTTCCCGGAACTCGGCGATGGCTTCGTCATACTTCCCTTTTTGTTCGTAAACGAGCCCGAGCCGATGATGCGTGAGAATAAAGTGCGGGTCCATTTCCAGGGTCTTGCGTAATTGCTCAATGCTCTGGTCGTATTGGCGCGCATTAAGGAGAACCCATCCCGGAGTCATGTTGATAGGGAGAGAGAGCGGGTCCAGCTCTTGCGCCCGTCTTGTCTGTGCCAGAGCCTCGGCGAACCGCCCGGAGGACATTAAATAGACGGCATACCACTGGTGAGCGGTCGGATAATTGGGATTGAGTTCAAGGGCCCGTTTATATTCGCGCTCGGCAGCCGCCCAGTTGCGGTCGTAATAATAATTGACATGGGCCAGCGAAACGTGAGCTTCGGCAAGTGTGTCATCGATTTCCAGGGCCTTGAGCGCGGCGGCCTTGGCTTTTGGCATCGCCTCATTCGGCGGCATGCCTCCGATCGCGTCCGGGGCCGCCAGAAGATCGTAAGTGTCAGCCAGACCGCTGTACGCCAGCGCGAAGTTAGGATCTCTTTCTATCGCCTGCTGAAAATATTCGAGGGACTTCTGCATCCCATCCTCGGTCCGCTTGTTCCAATAGAACCTTCCCTTTAAATAAAGCTGGTAAGCTTCGTTGTTCTCGGTGTAATGCTTGGCCAGCCCTTTCTCTTCGCGCGAAACTTTGAGCTTGAGTTTCTCGACGATCTCGCGCGCGATCTCGCGCTGGGTTGCCAGCAAGTCTGACATTTTGCGGTCGTACTGCTCACCCCAAAGCAGCTTGTTGTAACGAACGTCGACGAGTTCGGCGCTGATCGTAAGATTATCCCCACGTTGGACAATCCTTCCCGAAAGCACCGCACTCACGCCAAGTTCCTGGCCGACTTTGACGGGATCTATTTCCCTGCCCTTGTAATGAAAGACTGAGCTAGTGGGACTGACTTTCAGGTTGGGTAATTGTGAAAGTCGATAGATGAGTGACTCAGCCAGGCCATCAGAAAGATATTCGCTGTCGGCTTCTGTGCTCCGGTTCTGGAACGGCAATACGGCGATTGAATAAATGGCGGCTTCGGTGTTGCGCGCGTGCAGATAAAGGCCGAGACCGGCCGCGCCAACAACCAGTAGGAGAAGAGCAATGGCCGCGGCGAGTTTGTGTTGCTTGATTCCGCTGACGACGTACTCGGCGCTGGAGACGTGCGTCGCGCCGCCTGCTGTTTGGCTGCCTGGAATGTCCGTGTCCTGCCGCTGGCCGGTCGTTGTTGGCACAGTGACGTCAATGCCGGCACTAGCCGCCAGTTCGCGCCGCAATTCTTTCAACTCAATCGCCACGTCCTTGATGGTCTGATAACGATCTTCCGGATCCTTTGCCAGGCAACGACGCACGACTCTTTGCAGATCGGCAGGGGCAGATGGATTGAGTTCAGTGATCGGCAGGACCGGCTCGCGAATGATCTTGTTAAGAGAGTCAATAGCGTCCTTGCCCTCGAAAGCCCTTTTCCGAGTCACTGCTTCAAACAGAATGCAACCGAAGGAAAAGATATCCGAGCGATGATCGATCTCATCGATCCTTCCCTGCGCTTGCTCCGGCGACATATAACCGACGGTGCCGAGTACCGCGCCCGGGGTCGAATGCCGCTGAATGATTGCGGTGGCGACCTCACTGCTTCCGGATCCCGAGAGTTGCGGTGGCTCGACTAGTTTTGCCAAACCAAAGTCCAGAATCTTTGCGTGACCATCATGGGTGATCATGATGTTGTCGGGTTTAAGATCGCGATGCACGATGCCGGCTGCGTGAGCTTTCGCTAATCCTTCTGCGGCGTGTTGCAAATAACGAAGAAGTTTTGCCAAATCGGTTTGCTTTCCGTGGATCAGTTCGCGCAGTGTGACCCCGTCGACGAATTCCATCGCGATGAAATGGGTTCCATCGCTCTCGCCAATCTCATAAATGTGCGCAATGTTCGGATGATTGAGCGTAGCCGCGGCGGTCGCCTCCTGTTTGAAACGCCGCATTCGATCGTGATGGGAAGCAACATCCACCGGCAGAACTTTCAGCGCGACCTTGCGATGCAACTGCTCGTCTCCTGCCAGATACACCTCGCCCATCCCGCCCGCGCCAATCTTCGAGCGGATTTCGTAGCGGCCGAGACGTGTGCCGGCGCTAATCGTCATCTCGTGGTCTCACTTCAGAATATCCATGACTTCCTGCCCGGCCGCGTCCCTGAGCGTTGCCGCGTACTCTGCCCGCGCCTTTCGCTTTGCTTCATCGGGTTGCAGCCGAGCTCCGGCAGCATCCAGCACTTTCGAGAGGTTTTCAAGTTGCGCGCGATCCTTCAGGATAAAGATGCGCATGTGAGTCCAAGGCGAGTCTGGCTTTTGAGACACGTAAGTCGTCACCGAGATGAACGCGCCGCGCCGCTTAGCCTCACGATCGATCGGCTCGGCGACCTCGCGTATGTAGCGATTGTACTCTTCGAGCTTGCCCGGTTTCGCTCTCCAATAATAGATCGCCGCGACGGAGCCGCGCTCTGCGACTCGCGGTGAAGCCAGGTTAACTTGCGGTGAAACGGTATTAATCAAAACTACGATTACAAGCAAAGCGCTTAGAGTGACTAGTTTCATAAACTCTCCTTGCACGCTACCGTCGAGAAATATGCCGCGCGCGAATTTTCGCGCCGAAAGAGAAGATGTCCGTGCGATAATCTACCGTCTGGCCGCGCACTTGCTCCGGTGACATATGATCTACTATTTCGTATGAGGCGGAAGCCGGTCCATAGGCTCCTCTTTGAGCAGGCTCGCCCGTCTCTTGATCATGCTGAGACGGTTACCTCGGTCGTTGTATTTTGTTTCGTCCATTACACTCCTGATGAGCAGCACACCTCGTCCCGAAGACTTGAGCAGGTTGTCAGGGTCATGCGGATGGGGAATATCATTTACGTTAAAGCCAACGCCTTCGTCTTCGACCGTAAACCTGGCTTGGTGCCTGGAAACTTCGGCGGTGATTCGCACTAGTTTTGAAGGGTCATCGTGGTTACCGTGTGTGATGGCATTTACGAGTGCCTCGCGGAGAGCAAGCGCGAGACTCAAGCAGCGGTCGACCGGCATAGCGGTCGACCGGCATAAACCAGGCTTGCTCGATCCTCTTGGTGAGGTAATCCGTCACCGGTTCAAGGAGTGCTAGATCACTTGGAAGCTCAAACAGGATGTCGCTGATCCCTTCGCCGCTTCTGGTTTCATCCTCTCGGGTTACGATCACTGCTTGGCCATTGCTGCGCAGCGCGTCCTCAAGTGCTGATCGCAATTCGTCGTCAATATCTACAATTGTTGCTGGCGGACGCTCATCCATTGGCTGTTCCGAGCAGCGATTTAATCACACAACCGAGAGGCCGGTCTATTTTGTTCGTAATCTGGGTGACTGTAGAGTCTTAGAGAAGCCACAGGCCCAGGTCAATAGCAGCAAAGTGCGCCAGGAGATCGATAACTCTCTAGGCAGACTTTCGCGTTGTTTGTTATAATCCGCGCACTCGCTAGCCGAGGTGTTTCGTTCATCGCATTCGCGAAAGCGTGAGATTTTCTCAGTCGCACTTGTCCGGTTTCCAATTATGGACCTCAATCTCAGAGCCAACGGGAAGGTAACGATTCTTGACTTGCAGGGCAATCTCACGATTGGGGCTGCCGAGGAAACGCTGCGTCAGCGCGTCGAAGAGCTTGTGACTGACAATCAGAAGTACCTGCTTATCAACCTGGAAAACGTTCCGATGATCGACAGTTCAGGCATCGGCAGTCTGGTTAAGTCGTTCACGCACGCGAAGAATAAGGGCGGAAAGCTCAAACTCCTCAAACCTTCGCGGCTGGCTCAGCAGCTGCTCTCGATTACCGGATTGCTTTCGGTGTTCGAGACTTTTGACGATGAAGCGACCGCAGTTGCTTCCTTCTAGGTTCTGTTCGCTACCTGTTCCCGGTCACCGAGAGCAATCATTTCTGAAGTCGTTTCAGGGAAGATGGAAAAGACGGCCCGCCTAAAAGTCACTGACGCATTCGGTGTGCAAAAGACGATTCCGCTACTGAAGCCGGTGTTTACGATCGGCCGCAAAGTGGACAACGATCTGCAAGTGATGTCTAACGGCGCCTCGCGCCATCATGGATCGATTATCTATGAGAACGGGGTCTACCTCCTGGTCGATACAGGAAGCAAGCGAGGGACCTTTATCAACGGCGAGCGCGTCGAACGCACTGAGCTTCATCACCTGGATCGCATCAGCCTGGGCGGAGTTGACGATTACCAGATCCAGTTTATTGCTTCCGATGCGCCTGTCGAGCTGTTCTCATCCGCAGCCACCGGGCCCCAAGTGGCTTCTGCCGAGCCCCGCCTGTCCGCCACCGCGAAGGAACAACTGAAGAATCTGGCGCGCTATGTCGAAGTCAATCAAGCCTTCAAGTTTTCTCTGACGCCTAATGACGTGCTGAGGCTTATTGTTGATGCGGCGGTCGAGCTGGCAGCGGCGGAGCGCGGTTTGATTTTGTTGATCAATCAAGAAGGCAAATTGACGTTTAAGGTCGCTCGTGACAACAAGCGAAACAATGTTCCGCGCAAAGACTTTGCTCTCAGCACCAGCATCGTAAAGCAAGTCGTGCGAAAGCAACAGACGGCTGTTCTCAAGGTCGGAGACGAGCCTTCTGATACCGCACACAGCGTCATGTTCCTGGGTCTCCGCACGGCGATTTGCGTTCCCCTGATTCGCTTCCAAATGCAGGACAAGATGGATGCTACGTCCGATGGCCGGCGCGAACTAATCGGCGTCCTTTATCTGGATAGCCGCGCGGTCACCGGCAAGCTGTCCCAGACTTCCCTCAAACTTTTGGAATCCCTGGCGTTCGAAGCTTCAAAGGCCTTCGAAAACGTGCGACTCATGCACGAGTCTCAGGAGAAGCAGAAGTTGGAACGCGAGTTCCAAACTGCGCGCGAGGTGCAGGTGGCGCTGATGCCGGTTAACTCGGTCAAATCGGAGCGCTTTGATTTGGTCGCTCATAGCATTCCCTGCCGGTATGTGGCGGGAGATTTTTACGATCTCATGAGATTGCCGGATGGCCGGGTGGCCCTGACCCTGGCAGATGTCTCAGGCAAAGGCATCTCTGCCGCCCTGCTGGCGTCGGTCGCTCAGGGCGTCATCGAAGCGCAGTTCTCTGCGGGACATTCGCCGGCGGAAGTTGCCGGCACGCTCAATCGCGTGATCGTGAATCGATCCGATGCCAACCGCTTCCTCACTATGTTCTGCGCGGTGGTGGATAGTGATGGTGGTTTGGCGTGGGTAAATGCCGGCCACAACCCGTCCATCCTAGCGCGCCGTGACGGTCAAACCGAAGAGTTGGCAACGAAGTCCCTCGTGGTGGGCGCCTTTGATTTTGCCGAATATCATGTCAGTCACACCAGGCTGGGCCCGGGCGACGTAGTATTCA
Organism: Acidobacteriota bacterium; assembly: GCA_003222845.1. GTDB lineage: Bacteria > Acidobacteriota > Blastocatellia > Pyrinomonadales > Pyrinomonadaceae > UBA11740. Next base: position 5,505 of record QHXG01000472.1, read on the forward strand.
GCTTTTCTGACGGGGTCACTGAAGCTGTTAACAGTTCCGGCGAGCTCTTCGGTGACGAGCGTCTGCTGGAGTTGGTCCGGACCAGCGTGAGCTTGACCGCCGAGAAGATAAAAGACCGGGTGCTGGAAGAGTTACTCGCCTTCACGAGTGGTTTACCGCAAGGCGATGACGTAACCGTAGTCGCGCTAAAGATGAAGTGACGGAGGTTCAAACTTTGGAATCAGCCTTCAACATGGGATGTAATTTAAAGTGGGACTTGGACGTGTCTGTATCCAAAGCCGACTGCGAGGCAAAACATATCGCCGGTGGTATTCTTCAGAGAGTGCAGCGCCGTATTCTTAGGTGAAACTTGAAACACCACGCGGCTGAAGCCGGTGGTATCGCCTAATCTTTTTGGCCTCGCTCGACCCCTTTCAACCTGGATCTTTGGCAGAAACGTGATTGGTCCAACGCCGCCACCAGCTAGCCCAGTGACCGATGATGTAAACCATGATCCGGTAGATCAGATATAGGACCAGCACTTTCGGTTCTGTTTTGATGAAGGTCCAAATTAGGAAGACGGTTACCAGGAGCTTTATTCCAAGGCTCACCGTCATGACCCAGAGGAGTTTGCGTTTGGCACTTTCTTTGGGTGAACTAGACCATGAATCTCGCAAGAATTTCCACGGATGCGCAGGAACCGCTTGATCAAGCAGCGCGCACACGAACTTCAGATAGTCAGAGTTCTTGAAAATGGAATAGCTGAAGATCAGGAAATAGATCGTCTGTGGCAGCAGGAACATGAGGAGCAGATAGTTGTTGCGGTAATGGAAGGCCGTCAGCAGCGCCAGCCAGATAAAGACGTCTACAACGGTTCCCATGCTTAGATACCAGACCAGCGCTCGGCGACCTTTCAATACAGTCATGTTCGTGATGACGGCGAAATGACCGTTCGAGTTGATTACTATTTCCGGGACTTCGCCCCCGTGAAAATTGGCCACGGCCGCATGACCAAGTTCGTGGAGGAGTGCTATCGGGATGAAGGTCAGATAGTAGAGCAAGAGGCTTTCGACCGGGCGTTCGCGCGCGGCGCTGGCCACTGAGGTGATGAATCGCCTCCAGTCAATGACGAGCAAAGTCAGACAACCAAGGAGCGCCAGCAGCGTCAGACCTGCGAACCATCGACTGGCGACCCATCGCACCAGAGGCGAGAGTTTCGAAACAACAGGCGTTGCATCACAGATGCGATAGCTTCGAGAATTGTCGCTAGTGCCTTCGAAGACTCCGCGATCGGCAAATTCCCGGATGCTTGAAGTAAGCTGCTCAGGCGTGAGCGCGAAACCGAGAAGCTGAGTGACCGCCGAACTGAGTTGCTCCAGGTCTCGGCCATCGCATAACTGGAGAAAGCTCCACGACTCACGATTGATAATTCTGGACGAGAATCTACGGTGACGAATATAGACCATCCCGTTTATCAGATCGCGCGCGACGATTCCGCGACGACAAATGGGTCTGTCCGGGTTGAATTTTCCTTCAGGCATAGGATAAAAGCATTTTTCGGCCGGGTGGCGGCGACATGAGTTTAGCCCGGTCTTTCAGAACCGCGTCAAAACTCAGGATGCGTGGCCATCAAACAAGCGTTAACCGCAGAGGACGCTGAGGATTTCGCAGAGGCCGCAGAGAAATACTTCCTTTGCCTCCTCTGCGTGAACCTCTGCGCCCTCTGCGGTTAGATTCCGAAGGATTCACCTTCCAGTCGGCGCGGGATTCTAGCATCGATGTCTCTGAGACAAAAAACTTTTCTGCTGAGCGCAATCGTAGCGGGCCTGGCGCTGCTGGAGTTGTTGCTGAGCGCTTTCGGCGTGCGGTTGCTGTATCGTTTTATCGGGCTCATTGGAATCGCGGCTGCGGCATTTATGCT
>QHXG01000473.1 GCA_003222845.1 Acidobacteriota bacterium
GGGATTCAAATATTTACTGTTTGGTCGAGGTTGCGGTCGCCGCGGCAGCGCTACCCGTCTGCATCTTCTGCGCGTAATCCTCGACAAAGGTCTTCAGGTCGCCGTGGCCGAAGCGAGTGTAGAAGTCGTAGTCCTTCATCTCAGCATAGACCTGGTCGAAATTCCAGTGGTTCACGTTGAACCGGTAGACGGCGCCCATGACTCCGGTGCGGTGACGGCCGCCCGCGCAGTGCACGAAGAACTTGCCGGTCGCCGGGTCGCCAGCGAGTTTCAGGAAGGTGTTAATCTGCTCTTCTTTCGGATAGCTGGAATCGCTCATCGGAATGCTGACGTAGCGCATCCCGAGCACCTCCACGTCGCGCTTCTCGTAGCTGGTCGGGTGGTCGGTCAAATCGATGACGGTCTGAATGCCGAGCGCCTTGAGGTCTTTGTAATCCGATTCATCCGGCTGAGCGCCACGGTAAAACCGGCCGTCCATCTTGCCAAAGTTCCGGATATGAATGTTTGAAAAAGCGGGGTCAGAGTGCCTTTTCGCAACGGCTGCGGTTCCGATAGCGAGGACGATAACTACTGCTGCACTGATTTTCGCAAAGATATTTCTGGGGTTCTTCATTTTTTTAGTTCTCCGATTTTCTACCAGTTTTGGTGATTTGGCAAGACCTGTTCAAGTGAGGTCGCCTGAAGGGCTTAGTACTTCTTGAGGGTTGATCTCGCTGGCTGACTAACTCGGGTTTCGTAACTTCGTCGGGTCTTTTGTCGAGGCAGAACTTAGATACAAAAATCTGTATCAGAGTTGTATCGATTGTCGTCGGGAGATCTGTTTTCTCTAGCCCAGGCGTTCACGCCTGGGGAAATCAAATTGGAGAGAATCGTTAGCCCCATTCATGGGGCTTTCCGCTAAGGTTGTTCGGATCGTCGAGAAGCACCTAAAAGGGCTCGAGCTCTACCACTTTTCCGGAAAGCCAGGCGTGAACGCCTGGGCGAGGGAAAATTTGGTTTGCCCCCTGACTACCAGATCGCGAATGAAAATGACGATCCAACCACAGGGCGGTTGCTGCATCTCTTCGGCCGCTCGAATCTGGCGCAACCGCGTTGCGGTTGATTCGCAAATCACTCCCTACCGAGGGTAGCCGAAGCGGCCAACCCTGGGCTGGAGGGCGGAACCGCCTTGCGGTTTGGTACCAAGACGGCTAACTCTCCACCGGGTTACTGCTGACCTGGAAAATGCGCTAATCTACCTTGCGGATTGGCTCCTTAATTATATATGCCTTTTTTCGACATTCTCCGGCTCGCTTTAAGAAACCTGCGCGAGGCCAAGCTGCGCGCCACACTAACTTCGATGGGCGTCATCGTGGGCGTGGCAGTAATCGTGACGATGGTTTCGTTTGGGCTCGGTTTGCAGCGCAACCTGCTCTCGCGATTCAAGGCGCTGGACTTATTCAATGAGATGACGGTTTTCGGAAAGAGCTTCGCCGGCGCCTTCAATTTTGATCGCCCGCCGGGCCGTAGAAACCAATCCAACGACAATCGGCGATCTCAAACAGAAGAAGCGCTCACGCGCGTTCTGGACGACGCAGCCATCGCCGACATCGGGAAAATTCCCGGAGTGGCCTATATCGAGCCCACAGTCTGGTTCGTGGTGCAACTCAGGTCCAACGGCCACACGTTCGGTCATCAGGTTGCCGGTGCAAATGTTCCAAATTCCTCGTCTCACTTCAAAGAATTCGACGCCGGCCAAATGATCAGTTCACCCAGCGCAGACGAAGCCGTGGTTACTGAGGACTTCGTCCGCACGGCAGGGTTTGCTAATGCCGGAGACGCCGTAGGGAAAACGATTGAGTTTCTTATTACGGGAACCACTGAAACGGACAAATCAAGGCAGGGTACCACCACGGACGAGAACGAGCCGCCGAACTTTTTCGGCATTCCCCTCAGCGAAGAAGACTTTGAGCAGAAAGATTCGCGAGTTGTGGCGGCGCGCACCTTTCGCATCGCGGGCGTTCTGAAGGAAGCAAAGCCGGACGGCGCGCCGGGACCGACACGAGGACTGATGCCATACGCGGATGTTTACATTCCAGTGGCCACGGCGCGTCAATGGTCGATTGCACATCAGGGTGAACAGTCGCGCGTGATTATGGCGCTGGCGCGTGAGACCGGCGCCATCGGCAACGACGAATCGCCGGGTTACGCTTCGGCAATCGTGCGGGTGACGGATCCGGTTAAGCTGACGGAGGTGCGACAGCGCTTGAAACAGATGGGCCTGGGCAGCTTCTCGATCGTCGATCAGATGGAGCAGATACGCACCGTGTTCCTAATCATCGACGCGGTGCTGGGACTGCTTGGTGGCATTTCGTTGCTGGTGGCGTCGTTCGGGATCGCTAACACGATGATCATGTCCATTCTCGAACGCACGCGCGAGATTGGGATCATGAAAGCGATTGGCGCGGAAGATCGCGAGATCAAATTGATCTTCTTTTTCGAAGCCGCCGTAATCGGATTTACCGGCGGAGTGATTGGCTCGTTGGCGGCGTGGGGGATTGACGGCATCTCGAACCGGCTGGCTTATCGCTTCATCCTCAAACCGCAGGGCGCGTCGTTTGTAGATTTCTTTCACTTGCCCCCTTATTTATGGCTCGGCGCGGTTGCCTTCGCTCTGATCGTTTCGATTCTCGCCGCGCTCTACCCCGCGGCGCGCGCCGCGCGAATCGATCCGGTGCGGGCCCTGAGGCATGATTGAGTTCGTTTATGAGTGTCCAGTCTCGAAAGTGCGGCACAAACTCCGAGGAGGATTCGAAAATTATTACCAGTCCTTACTTCAACGCCGTCGCAGATAATAACCGCGCTTCGTCAGTACGACTAATTTTTCTTTGCGTTTCTTCGCGGCTGCAACCCTGATCTCAACCTTGCGAAACTTGCCGTCATCAGTCGTATCGGTTGGTCGAAATCCGATCGCGTAACGAGCGCGCAAACGATCTATTACAGCACCCAATTTTTGGTCGACCTCGTTCTTATCTGCTCCCACGATTTCGCCACCGGTTTGTTCCACGAACTCATTGACGCCCTTGATCTGTCCGAGAAACATTATGTTGAAGACCTTGCCGATCGCGGCGCGCACGATCAGACCATAGACAACGGTGCCGCTGTCGAAGAGTTCTTCCAGAATACCTTTCGTCTGACGGCCCTGAGTTACCGCGATGTTGTCCGTGACCACGATAATCACGCGACGGCCCGTTTGCGCGGGCGCCTTCTGCATATGAATGGCCGCGCTCTCCAGAGCCGTACCAAGAAAAGTTCCTCGGCCAAGCGCGTCGCTCGCGGTCGCTTCTTCGATCTTCTGCGCGGCGAGTCTTCGATCGTTCGTAAAGTTCTGCGCCAGTTTGGAAGTATTCGCAAAGGCCATTATGGCAACTTGATCTTCCGGCTTCAGGCGTTTCAGCGCACTGAGTGCGCCATCGCGAATTTGATGCAGGATCGGGCGGACGCTTCCGCTCACGTCAAGCAACAGCATGATTGAGAGCGGCAATTCATCGCGGCTGAAATAACTAATCTGTTGTCGAGCACCGTTATCGCTAAGTTCGAAGTCCTCTTTGACGAGATCGCCGATGACGCGTTTGGTCTTTTTGTCGATGACTTGAGCATCAAAGACGACCAGATCGGTATTGACCTTGACGACATCGATCTGCTCTTTCTCCTGGGCGAAGAGTTTGGGAGCGATCAGAGCGGCAACAACTGTCGCAGCTAATGCGAAGGAGACCATACGAATTCGGGGAGTCTGCATCATCAGCCGGAATTGTTTTAAAA
>QHXG01000474.1 GCA_003222845.1 Acidobacteriota bacterium
GATCAAACCCATCGCCACCGGGACCCAGGCGCCGCGAGCACCGAAAAACGCAACTACACCGATGGCCACACTCGTCGCCACGAACACTCCGACCGCGAGATAGAAAGTTGTCAACGCGCGTTGCAGCAGACGCGAGCGGCTCGTCAGTTTATCGAGCTGATCGAAGAGCATCGCCCGTCGCTCTTCGAGAAGATCGATCTCCGAATCGCCGCGCGAAAGCTCCTGCAAACGATCCGACAGAGACCGGACGCGATCTACTACTCGGCCCAGCCGGCTGGAGGTAGACAGAATCATGGTGCCGCTGGCCGAGATCAACACAGCGGGCGTAATCATGGCAGTCAAAACCGCCAACGACGAAGACAATCCATCCATCTCACTTAGCAATCTATAGCGGTGTGCGGACCGCGTGCAACTTAAGCCCGGCCGCTAACTCCTGGACCCGGGCGTTAGAGTACCGACTTCCAGTCGGGCTTTTTTGTCAGAACCGCCTGCGGTAGCGGGCGGTTGACCTTGGTTACAGCAGGCAATCCGGACAAAAGCCCAGCTGAAGCTGGTACTCTAACGCCCTTGATTCATGACTGTGATATGCTCCGCACGCGATGCGCCTGTGGCTTTCCAAGAGCAGCGAAGTTCCTTTGCGCGAGCAACTTGTTACGCAAATTCGGCTGGGCATAATCAGCGGCGACCTGAGCACGCGACAAAGGCTGCCCAGCACGCGCGAACTGGCGCGGCGCTTTCGTATTCATGCAAACACGGTCAGCGCCGCCTATCGTGAACTCCACCGTAATGGCTGGGTCGATTTTCGCAGAGGCAGCGGGGTTTATGTTCGCCAATACTCGGCGGATCGGAGGAAGGAAGACGCTCTCGGCCTGGATCAACTGATCGCGAAATTCTTCCAGACGACGCGCGCGAAAGGACATTCGCTGCGCGAAGTGCAATTACACTTGAACCACTGGCTGACGCTTCAGCCGCCGGATCATTTTCTTCTGCTCGAACCTGATGTTGAGTTGCGTCACATCCTGATGACTGAGATCCAAAACGCAACCGTTGCGCGCGTAGTGGGAACAAGTCTTGCTGACTCCCATCTTGCCGAAAGGTTGACCGGTGCGGCGCCGGTGGCGATGTACAGCCAGGTTGAAAGCGTGCGTGCCGCCTTGCCGACCGATACTGACCTAATCACCTTGCGTTCGCGTTCGGTGCCCGAATCGTTGCTGAGTCAGACTCGACCATCGTCCGACACACTCATCGCCGTTGTGTCTCGGTGGCCTGAATTCCTGCGTTGGTCGCACACAATACTCGTCGCCGCTGGGCTCGATCCAAACGCGCTCAGTTTTCGCGATGCGCGTGAACGTGGTTGGCGGAGGGGCTTGGCTTCAATGACCTTCGTCGTAACGGACTCGCTCATGCTTCCCCAATTACCCGCGAATTGTGACGCGCGCTGCTTTACTATCTTGGGTGATTCTTCGTTGGACGAACTGCGTCAGTTCTCAAAACAGTTCATGGATCCTGGCAAAGATACGGACAATGCCGCCACGCCCGCAGTAACCCGGTCGTAGGGCTAATTTCAACTTGCCGCAGCGTTAGAGTCCATTTAACATCGCGACCATCACGCATTCGAGAATCTTATGACCACAAACGATTATCACTTCGTCGATTGCTGGCGTGTCGAGGGCGACATTAAGGAAGTCGCAGACATTCTCGAAGACGCCCTGTCATTGCCGCGCTGGTGGGGAAGCGTTTACTTCGAAGTGAAAGAGATCGAGCCAGGCGGCGAGCATGGAATTGGAAAACTAATCAGCTTGCGAGCGGGCGGTTGGCTGCCGTACACGCTGCGCATTGACTTCCGCACGGTTGAGTCGCGCTATCCGTACGGTTTTTCGATGGACGCGACCGGTGACTTGGAAGGTAAAGGTATCTGGACTTTCGAACCGGATCGTCCGTTCGTGAATGTGACTTATGACTGGACGATTCGGGCGAACAAACCGATCATCGAGAAGCTTTCTTTCCTGCTGAAACCGATCTTTCGCTCGAATCATAATTGGACGATGATGCGCGGCGAAGAAAGCTTGAAGCTGGAGTTGATGCGTCGTCGGGCAAAAACAACCGAAGAGACTTCGGCTGTGCCCGCGCCACCAGCACCTTCACTGGCAGTGAGACTTTTTCGATTGAATCGCCACCGTGCCTGATAAGAAAATAGCCTGGTTGCCCGATTTGCTTTACGTCGCCGGCAGACTTGAAAGCGGCCTGGCGCTGGTGGGCGATGCGTCAGGCATTATTGCCGGGATTGCTCGCGCTGATGAATTAAGAGATGAGAACAGAGTTAGGTTGTGGCGCCGTGCGTTGCTGCCGGGAATGATCAACGCTCATTCGCACGCTTTTCAGAGAGTGCTGCGCGGACGAACTGAATACCGCACGGGATCGACATCGTTTAGCGGCGGGCTAATGCCCGCCGAGTCGGGCGGTAGGCCGACTCTAAATGAAGTGAAAGAGCGCGATAGTTTCTGGACCTGGCGCGAGATGATGTACTCAGCCGCGACGCGCCTCACGCCCGACGATGTTTATGACGCCTCGCGCATGGCTTTCCTGGAAATGGCACTCAGCGGCATCACGGCCGTTGGCGAGTTTCATTATCTTCATAATGCGCCCGAAGGAACGTCCTATGACGATTCGAATTTATTAGCGAAGGAAGTTATGCACGCGGCCGGCGAGGTGGGACTGCGCATCGCGTTATTGAGAGTTGCCTATGCGCGATCAGGTTTTCAGACTGAGCCGAATCCGAAGCAGGCGCGGTTCGTCGAGAGTAGCGCTGATGCCTACTTGCGAAATTTAGAGGGACTAATCGCGAGCGTAAGTCGGGGCTCAGTGGCCCAAGACAGCGAAGCCCTCGCTGACGATCGGGCTAATACCCCGCAAGCTGCGTGGGTAGGTGTGGCGCCGCATAGTGTGCGCGCGGTACCGCTCGATTACTTGCGCGAAGTGATCGCTTACGCGAATGAAAATGATCTGAAAACTCACATGCACGTCGCCGAACAACCGGCAGAGGTTTCGGCGTGTATCGAAGAGTATGGACGGACCCCGATCGCATTGTTGGAAAGCGAAGCGTTGTTGAGCGCGCGCTTCACGGCCGTTCACGCAATTCATGTGACGCCGAAAGCAATTCCTTCCTTCGCCAAGTCAGGCGCGATGGTTTGCGCCTGCCCGACGACGGAAAGAAATTTGGGCGACGGAGTGGTGCCTGCCGACGAATACTTCAAACACGGCGTGCCGGTTTGCCTAGGCACTGACAGTCACGCTCAGATCGATCTGTTGGAGGACGTGCGTGAGCTTGAGTATCACTTGCGCTTGCAGAAACTTGAGCGGGCCGTGCTCGAAAGCAGAAACCCGACCGTCAGGGAGAGTGCAACCAGTTTCGTGCATGATCCTGACGCGAGCCAACGAAATAGCACCCTT
>QHXG01000475.1:0-407 GCA_003222845.1 Acidobacteriota bacterium
AAAATGGCGCCAGCGGAAGGTCGCTACCCGGCAACATTTTGACTTCGGTGGAACTGAGATCGCGGACATACAGCACGTATTTGCCGTCCGCCGACCAGGCGCTAAAAGCGATCTTCTGGCCGTCCGGTGAGATCACCGCAGCATCCGCCTGAACATCGTTCATCGAAAGATCCGCCGGCGGCTCGAACGAGAGTCTGATGACCTGCTGATCTTTTGCAGGTGCTCTGAAGTATGCGATAGCGAGGACTGCGGCGATGATGGCAAACAGCCCGACCGCGATCCATGGAATCCGCGAGAGCCACGCTGATTTTTCGATTTGTGAAATTGCGGCACTGGCCGCGTTTGTCATGCTGCTTCCTGAAGAACTTGTCGGGGCTGATAGCGCTTCGAGCGCGGAGCCAAGATCA
>QHXG01000475.1:579-5344 GCA_003222845.1 Acidobacteriota bacterium
AAAATATGTCTGAACGGTGATCCGTCGTTTGGCCGCGCACCTGCTCGGGAGACATGTAGCCCACGGTTCCCATGATGGCGCCGGGATTAGTCAGCGCCTTTCGGGTGGCGTCTTCAGAGCCCGTCGCTACCGCCCCCGGTTCTGATAGTTTTGCAATCCCAAAGTCGAGGATCTTTACGCGGTCATCTCTGGTGATAAAAAGATTCTCGGGCTTCAGATCACGATGGACAATGCCTTTCTCGTGCGCCGCGCTGAGTCCGGCGACGATCTGCTGTGCGTACTCGATTGCCCTGCGCTGCGGAATCGCGCGGTCGTTTAGATGTTCGCGCAACTCCTCGCCTTCGAGCAGTTCCGAAACGATGTATGGAGCGCCGTCGTGAATGCCGATGTGATGGATGACAAGAATGTTTGGATGATTTAACGCGCCTGCGGCTTGCGCTTCCTGCTCAAAGCGACGCAATCGTTCGCTGTTCTCTGAAAAGGCGGCAGCCAAAACCTTAATCGCGACTTCGCGGCCGAGTTTAGCGTCGCGCGCACGCCAGACTTCACCCATCCCGCCTTCGCCGATCTTGGAAACAATCGTGTACTGAGCGATCGTTGTGTTGGGGGATATGCATAGCGAATGCATCAGATGCGGCTTAAGCCTGCATTTTGTCACTCAACCTACTCACTGCGGCGGATTGAATTTCTTCAGCAGTTGCTGAAATCGCGGATCGCCGCGCAGCGGGTCGAAGAGCGGATCGTGTTTGATAAGAAAGAGCCAAAAATCGCCCTTCGCGGCCTTGTCTTCTAATTTCTTAATAGTGGTTTCTTTATCGGCGTCGCTGGCGGCGCTCAATGATGCAACGGAGCCGATAGCGGCGCCCTGCCGTAATGATTGGCGCAAGAATGCATCCCAGCCGCCTGACGCAAAGCTTTCGCGCAGCAGCTTTGCATCGTCGGGTTTACCGTCAAGCTCAACTGATTTCGCGCGTTCCTCGACCGCAGCAGTGTGGTCTCCGTTCCAGACGTAGATACGCGAAAGGAAACTGTGAGCCCAAGGGAAGGTGGGATCCATCTCCTGCAACTTTCTGAATTGTTGAATAGCCTCGTCGCGTCTGCCTGAAACCGCGAGCGTCACTCCTTTATAAAAATTGATGCCATTGGATGTCGGATCAATCTCCAGCCCACGCTGTAGCCAACTGAGCGCCTCGTCGTACTTGCCGACCATGGTCAGCCGCATGCCGTTCCAGCCGTATGCCTGCGGATAATTTGGATTCAGCTCCATCGCTCGCTTCAGCTCACGCTCGGACGCGGCCCAATCCTGAGAACACATGTACTGATATCCGAGTGAGGCATGAGCCTCGGCGAGATTGTCGTCGATCTCGAGTGCTCGTCGGATATATTCTTTCTTGGTTGGCCGGTCGTTGTCTTCGTTCGAATCAGCCAGGCCGACATAGCCGAGGGCAAAATTCGGGTCCCTCGCGACGGCTTGTTGGAAGTAAACCACCGCTTTTTCAACTTCACTATTAGTGCGCTTGTTCCAATAGAAACGGCCCTGCAAATAAAGCCGATATGCTTCCGGATCGTTGGTGTAATTCTTCGCGAGCTTTAACTGATCAGCGCTCGTGAGCTGTATCTTGAGCTCGCTGGTTACGTCACGGGCGATCTGATTTTGCAGCGAGACCAGATCGGATGATTTGCGATCGTATTGATCCGTCCAGATTACGTTCTCAGTCTGTGTGGCGATCAGTTCGAGATTGAGAGACAGTTGATCGCCGCGTTGGGTGAAGCGTCCGTTAAGGATCGCCGGGACGCCCAACTCTTTGCCGATGTTTTTTGCGTCACTTTCTCTTCCTTTGTAGCGAAACACTGACGAGCGCGCCTTCACATTCAGATTCGGTAATTGCGACAGACTCCTGATCAGCGTCTCAGTCATCCCATCCGAGAGATACTCCAGATCGGGGTTGCCGCTTGCGTTCACAAACGGCATCACTGCGATTGATTGAATCGTCGCGTTGTTCTTTCGCGAGAAGTAGGAATAGCCGGCAATCGCGACGCCCACAACCATTAAAGCGATTACCGCGAAGACAAGTCCACGCCGTTTAGGTTTACTCATCTCACGCGTCGTGCTCGAAGTCTGCGTTACGGGAAGCACAGTCGTCGGCCCAGTAGTTCGATTGATTACGGGAACCGTTGACGTGTGCGGCAAAATGCTGGTTTCAATCTCGCCTGACGCTTCGCCTGAGCCAAACTTCACCGTTCCCGCGTCGCGACTGATCGCACCGGAATCGGTGATCAGCGCCGTGCCGTCCACGCGGCAGTAAACGAGCGCATCATCCGTTTCAACGCGATTACATTGGGGGCAGCGTTTCATAAGAAGGTGGCGAAAAACAGCGGGCTTCTGGCTAATTACTGATCCCCACGCGACGTTCCAGATCCTTCCAGCGCGGGTCACTCTGCAATAGTTCCAGCAAAGGTTCAAGTTTTAAGAACGCAAGCATGACACTGTGGTCTGCAAAGGCTTTTTCCAACCATGCGAAGGTCTTGTCTTTATCATCGAAACCTGCATAGACCACGGCCAGGTCGCGACCATCGGCTGCCTTGGCCGCGTATCTTTTTTCGAGTTCTTTGATTATTGCATCAGTCTCACTTCGCCGTCCCAGCCGGGCATAGACATGTCCCAACAACGCCAAAGACGCATTCGACCTATTTGCAAGTTGGGTGCTTTTTTGCGCTTCAGCCAGGGCTTCATCATACCGGCCTTGCTTGACCAGCACGATACCGAGGGTTTGGTGCGCAGCCCAGAAATTGGGATCGAGGTCGATCATGCGCTGGCATTCCCTGGTAGCCGAATTCAGATCGCCTCGATCGATGTAGTTCTCAGCTACGTTATTGATAATGACGAGTGACAATGGATCGAGTTCTTCGGCCCGCTTGATCTCACGAAACGCTTCGCCCGTCCTTCCGATGCCTCGGAGATAACGCGAATACCAGTGGTGTGCCGTAGGGTAATTCGGGTTAAGCTCAAAGGCCCTGAGGAACTCCTTTTCTGCTCCAGCCTTGTCCCAGTCCAGTAACCACGCCGCGAACCCAAGCGTCGCGTGCGGCTCAGCCAGCGTCGGATCGAGTTTGATGGCCGTAGCCGCATAAGTCTTTGCTAACGGCATTAGTTCGCGAGGACGTTCACCGACGTAGTAATAAGAGACGGCATAACAATCGGCCAGCCCTGCGTATGCCAGAGCAAAGTTCGGGTCCTTTTCGGTAGCCGCTTTCAAGAGCTCAGTAGCTTTTTTTAGGTTGTCGGATGAGCGCTTGTTCCAGAAATAACGGCCTTGAAGATAAAGCTGGTAAGCCTCGTTGTTGGTCGTATATTGCTTGGAAATTCCTTTCGAATCGTTGCCCGAGAGTCGCAACTGAAGCTTGTCGGTAATCGTCGCGGCGATGTCACGCTGGGTCGCCAGCAGGTCAGACATCTTTCGCTCGAACTGTTCACCCCAAATCGTTTTCTTGTTTCGCACATCGATCAGGTCAACGCTGATCGTTAGATCATCGCCTCGTAGGATCAGGCGGCCAGACATCACCGCATCGACGCCAAGCTCATTGCCGATTTTCTCTGCATCGACATCTTTGCCTTTGTAACGAAAGGCGGAGCTGCGCGGAGTGACCTTGAGATTCGATAATTGAGAAAGGCGATAAATGAGCGACTCGGCCAGTCCCTCGGAGAGGTACTCAGAATCCGCATTGCCGCTCTTATTCTCAAAAGGCAAAACCGCGACGGACTCGATGGCTCTTTCTCTTTTTCCAGCGATGAATTTTCCGACTATGAAATAACCAACGATAACGGTAACCACGACGATTGCTGCGGCCATTACGATCCAGGCTTTTCGTTTGCTGGGCTTGGTTAGCTCACGCGTTGAGCCCGACGCCGGTGCTACGGGCAAAACCGTCGTAGGTGCGGTGCCGCGCCTGATCGCAGCATCGGTGGTGTGCGGAAGAATGCTGGTCTCGATCTCGGTTGACACCGCGCCGGAGCCAAACTTCGCGGTGCCCGCGTCACCACTGAATGAACCAGAATCGCTAATGAGCGCCGTGCCGTCGGCGCGACAGTAAACGAGCGCGTCGTCACTCTCAACGCGATTACATTGTGGGCAGCGTTTCATTTGAAGTGCAGCGGCTTGACGCCGCTCTTTAATCTATTGCCTTTATTCTTCATCAAGAGGAATCCAACGCAATCAAAGCCATTATTTAAGACAACTCGCGGAGCATGGCCGCCAATTCTACCGGTCTTCGGTTCAGTACGCGAGTTTGGCAATCATCAAAACTTGGATTGCTGGCGAATTTGTGAGGAAGTAGACATCGTGAATTCAAACACCAGGACTGCAGGCCTTAGCGTTTGTCGAAAGGCTTTTACTGCGGCTTCGATTGCTGATTTCAATATGAGTGATGATGAGGAGACTTTGAAATCGCTCAGGCTATAGTTTATTGAGGTTCTTCTCAAGAAAGAGCCAACGCAACGGAGGAAACTCCGTAGCGAATTTTCAGGTTCAACAATGAATAGCGGTAAGTTGTTGAAATGATTGGTGCCGAGGGTGGGAGTCGAACCCACACGACCTTACGGTCAACGGATTTTAAGGCCGTTCGAAGTCATCTTACCTGGCCTTACCAAACGAGATGAACCAATATTTACCGGACTTGCAGCCGTCAAAGTCATGCTTCGTCCGGTTACGTCTCGCGACAGAATGTCGTCATCTTAGCGTCATCCTTGGCGTCTGTTTCTGCCCTG
>QHXG01000109.1:0-14864 GCA_003222845.1 Acidobacteriota bacterium
TCACATGGAAGTGTCGATCATGCGTTTGCCGCCGATCGACTGGAGTGGTTTGCCGCTTCGGGATTTGATTCCCGCCGCGATTCAGGGTGATGCGCGTGACATTCGTTGGCGCGGAGAGATTCAAGAGGGGCGGAATGGCGACGTTGAAATCGCTTGGCTGGAATCGATGTTCATCGATCGCCAGCAAAATGAACGCGAAGCGCGTACGCGACTCTGTTTGGCGCGCAGCGGAAACATTCAACCCATCATCACGATGGAATATTGGCCCGAAGACATGGCCCGAGCCACAAAGGCCTGGGATGATGCGCTCGGTTCGCTGGAACTCGGGATGTATATCGAGGATCCGACCAAAGGTTACACCCTGCATTGAAAACGTTACTCATTCCTTTGTCCGACACGTCAATCGAAACCCTTTGGCACAGCTTGGTTCTTCCAGCCTTAGTAATCAAACCCTCTAATTCACACACGGCTTCAGCCGGGTGGTGGTGGACGGAGCTCAAGGAATTCAACAACCGTTTCAAACGGTTTCCCTTGCGTTAGGCACCTCAGCATCAGTATAAATGCGTCTTTTCAATCAAGAACTGAAGGAAACCGTTGAAACGGTTGAAGAAAATTGTGCTGATCGCGAGGCCACCCGGTTGAAACCGGGTGAGAATGAAAGACTCGCAAAAGACCGCTTCATAAAGATTTAGTCATTAGAGAGACTCAAAATGAGAAAACTTGTCATTGCTCTTACTTTCGTTATCGCCACCGGAAATCTCAGTCTTGTGTTCACGCAATCGGGCGTCGATCGCGATCTCCTGAATGAGATCTACAAGATCAAAGCTATCGACAATCACGCGCATCCGTTGAAGTACGTCGCGGAAGGCGAAAAGCCTGACGATGAATTCGACGCGCTGCCGCTGGATGCCATCACGGCGTTTCCTTTGCCGGTGCGTTTGAATCCAGGCAATCCTGAATTCATTCGCGCTTGGCACGATCTGTATCGCTACTCCCACAACGACATGACCGAAGCGCACCTGCGCGAGTTGATGGCGACTAAACAACGCGTGCTGAAAGAACGCGGCGATGGATTTCCCGCATGGGTCCTGGATCAACTCAACATCGAAACGATGTTCGCGAACCGCGTGGCCATGGGCCGAGGCCTGACGGCGCCGCGTTTTCGCTGGGTGGCGTTCGACGATGCGCTGATCTTTCCGCTCAACAACGCCGCGGCGATGCGATTCAATCAAGACTATAAAGGTTTCTTTCCCGGCGAAGAGAAACTGCTAAAGCGTTATTTATCTGATCTGAAACTTGGCGCCTTGCCGGTTTCGCTGGCTGCTTACTTGAAAACTGTTGTCACCCCCACGCTCGAACACCAGAAACGAAATGGAGCGGTGGCGATTAAGTTCGAGGCTGCTTATCTGCGCAAGCTCGACTTTGACAATCCGGATGAATCAGCCGCGCGGGCGATTTATGCTCGTTACGTGAGAGCCGGCGAGCCTCCCGCAAGTGGTTACAAAGCACTCCAGGATTTTCTTTTCTATTACATCGCGCGCGAGGCGGGCCGTCTCGGTCTCGCCGTACACATTCATGGTATCGAAGGCGCCGGCGGTTTCTATCGACAGAGCGGCAGCAATCCGCTGCTGCTGGAATCAGTCTTCAACGATCTCTCTTTACGTAAGACGAACTTCGTGGTCGTTCACGGCGGCTATCCCTTCACCAAAGAGATGGGCTCGCTCATGAGCAAGCCAAACGTCTACGCCGACTTTTCAGCGCAGACTTTCTTCACGTATCCCCGTGAGTTGAGCGAGATTCTTCGCAACTGGCTCGAGTTCTACCCTGACAAAGTTCTGTTTGGCACCGACGCTTTTTCCTTCGGACCTGAAGTCGATTGGGGCGAAGTCGCGTGGCTCTCAAACACCACCGCACGCCAGGCTTTGGCGCTCGCATTGACCGGAATGATGAACGACGGCGAGATCACGCGCGAGCGCGGGTTGGAGCTGGCACGCATGGTTTTGCGGGAGAATGCAATAAAAGCCTACGCTTTCAAATAAGCCTTTGCGTCTTCCGATTCCCTTCACGTCTTTGCGGGAAAAATCCATTTTCGCGAAAGGTTTTCACGTAAAGCCGCAAAGGATCGCCTATTGAGTTTCCGGTACAACCGCAGCGCCGTCTATCAATGGCGCCGAGCTTCTTGATCTAAACAGTCCCAGCGCCGAGAGTGTGTAGAACAAGATCGCCACGACTACCACATATTGAAAACCCAGGAGCATAGAACTGTTCTCCGCAAGTCCGCCCATCATCGCGCCCGCGATATTAAAACCGAAAGCGCGATCGGGTTCAGCGGTGCGCCTGAATGAGGCGGCAAAGATCACACCGGCAAACATCACTGGAGCAAACACCAGCAGGCAGGAACCAATCACTTGTGCGGTCCGATTCATTCCCAAAAAGAAATCGAGAGGAATAATTGTGTTTAGCGCCAGCGTCGCCAATAATCCCAGGTAGTATGGCCACAAGCGTGTGACCTTTGATTTGAGCGTCCAGAGATTGGCGATCAAAATCATCACCAGCACGGCGAAAAATACTATGGAATTAACGACCCAGGTGCTGCCGAACAGCAGCGCCATAGTTACTACGGCTTTAGTTTCGATCAGCATGAAGCCGGCGCCGAGAAAGAACATTTGCAGATTAAGCGAGTGCGAACCCAGTCGCAGTTCCGCGCGTTGATCCGCCGTTCGTCGCGGCGCGAATAAGAAGATCAGCAACAGTGCCAGTCCCGCCATGATCAGGATTCCGCGCAGACTCAGGCTCGGCATCATTGGCTTTCGCACGTAGAAGAATGGCCAATCGTCGGTCGCGATCCTCAGCCCCTCGGCCGGCTGAGTCACACTTGCCAGACCAAACTTCTGCCAGTGAGAAGACTGCTGGTCTTGAGTTGAAACTTGTTCGAAGCGCGCGGTCTGCATGAACCCGTTGGGCGAATTGGGGCCCGGCGCCTGATCGTCACGCAGAAGATAGTCGGGTTGCTGCGCAAATGCATTTCGCAAAGCCGCAGTGTTACCGGCGAAGAAAACAGTAAACTTGTCGGCAGTATCGGCGTCCGGCTCCATGACTTTTTGGTATGGCAGAGTAAGCACCAGCGGATTCCCGGCGCCGAACACTTCATCCAGACTTTTCTGCAAACGCGAAATCAACCAACCCTCGCGAAAATAGTTGTAGACGACAAAGTTCCCGTCAGGTTTCAAATGCCGCTTGACGTCTTCGAACGTCTGACGAGTGAAGAGATAACTTTCCAGACGAATATTGCTGTAGCCGCTGTGCAGCACGAGCGAATCTACCAAAGCGTAGATGACGAGATCATATTTTCGTTGGGACGCCCGCAAAAAATTTCGGCCATCGTCGAGATGAACTTCGACGCGCGGATCCTGGTATGGATGATCGGGATGATACTGCGTGCCCAGTCGATAGATCGCGGGATCGATTTCGACGGCGTCAATATGTTTGGCGCCCCACTGCAAAGCGCGGCTGACGTCATTGCCTGAACCGGCGCCGATGATCATCACGTCTGCGAACGGAGGGCGGCCGGCATCACGATTCAGCAAGTGGGGCAACGCGTAAGCTGGATACTTGTCATTTCGCGAAACCATTGACTGGTGAAACATCAGGTTCACCGAAAGCGACAAGTCATAGGGCTTGAAATCAATTCTGTTATAAGGCGACCAGATCTGTCGTGATTCGCGCTGGCCCTGAAAGTCGTTGTAGATAATTCTGTAAGAAGCCAACGCCACAATCGACAGCAGCAGCAAACCCAGGACGGGCCCCAACACCATGAATTTTGCGCGAACCCGATGCACGGGAGAAACGAAATAAAAGTAAGCGAGCCCCACGGCAGCTAATCCAAACCACCAGAAGGGCGATAAGTGAAGCCATGAACAGGCGCCGAACAGAACGATACCCACGATGCTGCCCGTGATGTTGATAGTGTAGGCTTGTACGCGGTTGGGCCAGCGATTAAGTGCGCGGCCAAGCTCCTGCCCCATGCCGATGAAGCATAGCGCGATCACGACGAAGAAAAATCCGCCCATCACTTCAACCGGCACTGGGTAACGAAACAGATCCGGCATACGATACGCGTTGCCGAAGAAGACCACCTCGGGCGAAGGACGATCTATTCCGTTTTGCACAAATTGGCCGCTGGTAATTTCGACGATGTGCGCCGTCGTCATGCCCACTACGAGAATTAGCGGCGTCCACCTGAGATAGTTGCGGCGGTGGCTGGCGGCCAGACAACCAACCGACATTCCCAGGAAGCAAGCCAATAGCACTACGTTAGTGAAAAACGTCAGGTACAACGCATGAGCCGGAAACCAACGAATCGCCGCCAGCTCGAGAAATAGAATTAAGAAGCTGATCAAGAAGAGATCAAATCCGACGCGGAAGCTAGAATCCTTATTAAAGGATCGGGTTACAGGAGAACGGTTTTTCACGAACGGCCCTCACTTCCTGAAGCTTGAAGATCTGCGCGAGAAAAATAACTCGAAGAGGCAGATATTTCAATCACTTATTGAATGGATGATCAGGTTGCGTTATATTTTCTTGGTCAACGGAACCCGGCGCAAGACTGAGTGGGAGGCTAAGATGCCCGATATCACGCTCAATAAGATCATTGCGGATGCAACCAGCCTCGCTCCAGAGGATCGGCGGCGACTGATCGAAGTGTTGAGAGAGACCTCTCCGACTGCTGGCTCGCCAGAAAGCATCGAGCAGGTTGCCGCCAAACACGGCAAAAAGCCACTCGACTTTGCAGAGCTCAGAAGACGCGGTTCGTTTTTTCCCGAGGACGAGAGCGTGGATGATTTGATCGATACTGTGCGACAACTTCGCCGAGACCAATCAGCCAGGAGTCTCGATTGATGGACTCCGTAGTGATAGACACCGACGTCCTGTCATACCTGTCCAAGCAAGATACTCGCGGAGAGCTTTATCGGCCTCATATTGATGGGAAGCTCGGTGTTCTCTCGTTCATGACAATTGCGGAGCTGGATTTTTGGGCGAACGCGCGCAAATGGGGACAAAACAGACGGGAGAAGCTGACTGCTTTCCTCGAGCCCTACACGATTATTGATTCGGATCGCGAACTCTGCCGAAGATGGGCAGACATCCGGAGTGAAGCGATGCGGATTGGTTTCCACATAGATACGGCTGACTGCTGGATCGCGGCCACAGCTACACGATATACAATTCCTCTTGTCACCCATAACAAGGATCATTTCATTCACGTTAAGGGCCTAACCATCATCTCGGAAGAGAGCCGACAGCTTAGCTAGTTGATCTCGACTTCCAGCGGCGTCGCATCGTGAGACTCATAGCCTTCCGGCCAGTTTGAGATATTCACGCCGTAGAGCCAGTCCGCGTCCGGCGTGACCGCAAGGCGAACTGTGAAAGGCAAACCGCGCGCAGCTCGGAGACGCGGTGACCATGCGCTCGTCTTCCACTCCTGAATCAAAGGTGTTTTCGGATCTTCGACCGGAACCAGACGCGAACCGCAATCGGTCCCGTTAACAAACAACGTGACACGGGTGCGAACCCACGAGGGCTCTGCATCAACGGGCGAAACTGGTTGAATGTGCGCGCGCACGACGATCTGTCCGACGCGACGACGCTCGGTTCGGCCAGGCACAACATAATCAAAATAGCCCGCGCCCGATCCCCAGATATAACCGTAGCCGCCGCCAAGTTTTTCGAATCGACCGCTCACCGCTATATTCGGCCGGAAGCGATACAGAATCCCGCCCTCTTTTTTGTATATAATCTCAGGCTGCACGGCTGGTTCGGTTTGGGATCGCGAGAAAGCAAATTGCCGCGGCACCAGATGTCGCCCTGAATCAAGCAGGGACGGCGGTGGCAAAGCGTTCCCTAACGAGGCGAAGAGATGCGAACCTCCGTTCACCTCAGCCAATATGGCAGCGTCGCGCGAAGATGAATACGTAACGCCGTAGCCGCGCTGCGAATCCGGCGTCAGAATCCAGAACATAGCGCCAGCCGCTCCATCACGCGCTGCGTTTTCGAAATAGGCACCATACCAAGCCGACTCAGAAAATCCTTTGTAGCCGTCGACGGACATTCCAAACTCGCCAAGCACGAGCGGCTTCTTGATCGATGCCGCAGCGGCCACGCGATTCTCGATAAACTCTCCCAGCGCCTTCGGCGAGTCGAGAACGATGTCGGTGTCGTTAATCGGATAGTTGTGCACGTCGCAGTAATCAATTGTTGGCAGCGCATGATCCGCAATCCACTCGCGACGCTCGGCCGCCGAACGATATCCCCAATCGCCCGGCGCGACCGGATGATCCGGATCGAGCGACTTGAGATGGGCGCTCATCTCGGCAAACCAGGCGCGACGCTCAGCCCAACGGCCGGTCAAACACTGCGCTTCATTTAACAGTTCAAACCCGAAGATCGTCGGATCGTCGCGGTATATGACTCCGTTGATACTATTGCGGCGCATGACGATCTTTTCGACGTGCTCGCGATAGAGTCGGCGGGCTGTTTCGTTCGAATAGAACTGCATGGCCTTCTCGTTGTTGATGCCGAAGGGATACTTATCATCATCGGCTCCGCTAATTCCGGCCCAGCGCAGGTACTGCGTCACGCCGCCCGTATCGCGCCACCAGTTCGCGAGGCAGAGTTGGACCCGCAGGCCATTACGCGCTGCTTCAGCCAGAACTTGATCAAGAAAGACGAACTCAGCTTCGTTCCATTCGTTCGGTGTGTAGCGAAAGGCATGTGTGCGCGGCCAGTCATCAAAATCTGCAATTGGCTTCACGTCGCGCGCCCCGCCCTCACCGGAGGCCCACACGCGCACGACCTTGATGCCAACTTGCGCGGCCTGCCGCAAGGTTTCAGGCATGTGCGCGCGATCGTCGTCGCGATACATTACGGCGACGTTTGCGCCCACGAACCGGAATGGCTTGCGATCGATCACAAATCGCAGGCCGTCCGTTTGCACAAAGCCGGCGCGTCCGCGAGGCAGCGAAAGGCGCCAACTCGCAATCGCAAAGAAAACCGCCGCGCCTGCAATTAAAGTAGACGCGGCCAGCAGAAGTTGTTTTCTGGCCATGAATCCTGGAATGCGTGCTGCACGCCGGAGGCGTGCGTACCCAACGACTTACCGCGGGCTGGTCAAACGGACAAATCCCATGATGGTGCAAGCTCCGGCAAGAATTGCAAAAAAGTTAAAGAAGCTCAGAATGGTAAGGCTGAGTTGAATATCTCTCAGGATGAATCCAAAGCCGAGCAGTAGAAATTGCAGATGATAAAGCAGCATGGAAACCGCCGCGAAAGAAAACCACCGAGTGGAAGCGCCGAAGGCCCGCGCTCGTGCAAAACCCATCACCGCGGCAATCAGCCATACGACCGCGCCCAGCGCCAGCGACCCAATGATCAAGGGTACGAAATAAGACGGCTCTTTAAATGTAGTCTCAACCTGATCGGGTTGCAGCAACGCAAGAAAACCAGGACTCATCAGCTACTCCTATGTCAGTACCACCTGCGTCAGAAACTGTGTGAAAACTAATTGGATACCACCGGCTTCAGCCGTGTGGTTCATCAACTTCAACTTAACCTTAGGTTCAAGTTGAATCTCCACGCGGCTAAAGCCGGGTGGTGTCCCTTTGTTTTCACACAATCTCGTCAGCGGGTGGGTCCATTCCTCGCAAAAACAAAGCGGCCGTTTGCGCAGGGCGATTGCCGCAAGGCGCAAACGGCGTCGCTCGGATCAATGATGCAAGCCAACCTTGTGGCCGGCAATTATGCGCGATTGGTTCTTAGGTCCGTTGCAAGCAATCATCCGATGTCGGCACAGTGATTCTTGCAAAGTCCTCTACTGGGTGATGTGAATCTCCTCTTCCTTATTCACGTGCCGCAGGAATAACAGCAGCGCGCAGGCGCAGAACACTACGGCCAGCACCAGCGAGATCCATCCCTGCATATGTCCGCCTCCGGGGGTGCTGTCCGTGACGAACTTGTAGAATTCAAAAATCGCGCCGCCCAGCGCGGCCAGACCGACAATTGACAGAAGAAAGTCAACCATAATTAACCTCCGGCGTCTGCCAAGTTCTCCCGCATGAAGCTTATAGATAAAGCCTCGTCTCGCACAATAAATGCTTTTTGGACGGCTGCATGTTAACGCCGCGCTCGCGGATTGGCAAGCGTTTTCGTGCGCCAAGAATTTGAAGGTCGCTCCCTCTCCCTTTGGGAGAGGGCTGGGGTGAGGGTCTAGCGAAGAAACCCAAAATACTCTTCTTTCTCCTTTTTTTATCGGAACGGACAGGAAAAAGGACGAAGGAGAGTTTTCTTTTCTTGTTATTCAGCTAAGCCCTCACCCCCAACCCTCTCCCAAAGGGAGAGGGAGATCGCCTACTCAACTTCACTCAACCGTGATCGCGCCGGCGAGGTATGTGAATTCGCCGCCGGCTGATTGCAACCGAATGCTGTAATCGCCCGGCTGGACGCTCGATGCAACCGTGACTTCAAAGCTGATGACCGGATAAGGAGTGTCGAATTCTTCCTGCTGCAAGCTGTCCGTAACAACTCCGATCAAAGGTGAGCTGATCGAAAGGCCTGCGGTGGCAATCTGATCGATGCCTTCGCCGCCCACATAAATCCTGAAAGTCTTGCCGCCCTTCAAAGGCAACACCGTAGTCGATAACTCGCCGTTCATTCCAATGACCTGGGGCTTGAGCGTTGGCGTGGGATTCGTGAAAACGAACGACCCCAGCGAGACCGGCGCGTCGCTCGTCACGGCAATCAACTGCGAGAGTGAAGGACCATTAGCCATGAAGCTGCGGAACGCCGTAGATTCAATCAGACTCGAGTACTGTCCTCCCGTCGAAGCAATGTCGCTGGCCGCGACTGGACCCTCCAGGCTCTGCACGATCACGTGATAATTTCCCGGCGCCAATGTTTCGATGTGATATTCTCCCGAAGCCAGCGAGACGGTACTGCCCAAAACTTTTCCGGTTTCTGCGTCCTCCGCAAAAATCTGGGCGCCAAATATCGGTCGCGATCCACCGGCCAGGCCGTTGGCGATTAGCTTTCCCGAAATCGAACCGGTTCCCACGCGCGATCCGTACAGCGCTCGAACGCCCGCCACATCGTCTGCCGACAGAGTACGTTGAGTAAACGCGGGCAATCCATAAACACCATTCATTGCCTGGCGCGGCTGCATTGTGGCCCCGATGATGGCCGAGTGCTCCAGGCCCAACAGATGTCCGACTTCGTGCGTAAAGGTCGATTCGAGATCGTACGTCCCGGGCGTGCCGTCGCTGGAAAAAGGCTGATTAGGATTAAGCGCGATGTCGGCTTCCACAATCGCTCCGCCTGAATCATAGAAAACGCGCGTGCGGCCCGGACTCTCCGAAGCACGAAAAGCCGCGGCGTTTTCGGCAGAGACTGTGATCAGATTGATTCGATCGCCGGCGTTGTGTGAACTGAGGGTCTGCGCGGTCGAACTGGTTTCCAGGAACTGAACATCCGTCACTTTGGCCCAGTGCTCAAGGGCGTTCCGCACCGCGCCAATCACATCGCTGCCTGCCTTGATGTTTGGTGGCGGCGAGTTCAGCGATATCGAGAAAGAAACGATGATCGGCTTGGTCAACCACCGCCCCGCAACGACGCCGGCACTATCGCGATATTCGAGCGTGTAGGCGCGCATCGGAGTTTGCACGCCGAGGAGCGTGAGGAGCGTAATGATGACACTTAATCCTTTGCGGGTCATCGCTCTTAATGTCCGATAAGCTTTAGCTTGTCGTATTGTCCTAGGACTGCGACCAGAAACCGCGACAAGCTAAAGCCTGTCGGACGCCGTTTGGCGTCCGCCCATCTTACCACGCCTCAAGGAATTATTCGTTGCTTTTTTCATTGCGGAGGTGAACCGGAACCTGGACGTACTCTCTCATTCTCACCCGGTTTCAACCGGGTGAATTGAGGCTCCTTGGAATTTCTTCAACCGTTTCAACGGTTTTCGCTGTTTCATCTCGGGGCGTACTCGAGAAAACCGTTGAAACGGTTGAAGAAATTCGTCCCCTTTCGCTGTTCACCCGGCTGAAGCCGTGTGTGAATGAGAGGCGATACTTGGGAGACTTGCCGGTCAAGATCAGCTTTGACAACTTTCTTCCACCCCGAGGGCAACTTGCCACAATTGCCTGTAATCTCAATGGGGCCTGATGTATATTGAACCCTGCGCAGGGCTCGGTATTCCGATCCAACTGTCGAAACGGACCGCTAGAGAACGTTCTCCAAACAAGGTTTTCCCGCATGCAACTTATTTATTTCCCGTGTAGCCGGCTTATCTCAAAGCCGCTGGTTTTCAATTGTCTGCTCCTGGCTCTCCTCGCTTCGGCGATTTTGTTCGCTCCGCAATCCGCGGCGACGCGCCAGGCCATTCCAGCGTCCGGTCAGGAAACCCAGGCTGCGGCCCGCCAAAAGCGCCAGCGCCCGGAATTCGTTCCCGGTGAAGCGCTGGTAAGATTCAAGCAGAACCGAGCATTTGAGGGCGCCGCCTCTCTTCCGGTGCCCAACGACGATGCGTTACTGCAGTCACAAGACAAGTCTTCTGCTCTCGCTCAGGCGCAGGAACAGGTGTTCGTGAACGTGGATCGCTTCGAAGGATCCGACATCGTCGATGGCTTGCGACTCGCACGCATGGCTCCGGACGACACGATGAAAGGGATCGCCGCGCTGCAAGCTCGCGATGATGTCCTTTATGCCGAACCTAACTACATCGTCCACGTTGACACGACGACGCCCAACGATCCTCAATTTAATTCGCTGTATGGACTGACAAAGATTGGCGCGCCCCAAGCGTGGGATACAACGCAAGGAAGCCGAAGTGTGGTGGTCGGCATAATCGACGAAGGCATAGACATCAACCATCTCGATCTGCAGGCAAACATTTGGACCAATCCAAGTCCTGGATCGATTTCAGGGATCTCCGGTGACCTCCATGGCTACGACTTTATCAACGGCTCCGGTACCGTTCCGGCGGAGCCTCACGCCACACACGTCGCAGGCACTATCGGAGCTGTAGGGAACAACAGCATCGGCGTCGCAGGAGTCAACTGGCAAGTAAGTTTGATGTCGCTCCGGTTCATCAACGACCAAACGGGTTCAGGTTCAGATGCTGACGCTCTCAAAGCTTACAACTACGCCAAGCAAATGCGCGACCTTTGGGTCAGCAGTGGTGGCACCAAGGGCGCCAACATTCGTGCTTTGAATGCGAGCTACGGTGGCGGTGGTTATTCACAAGCCTCAGCGGATGCGATTAACGCGTTGGGCCAGTCGGGAATTCTCTTCGTCGCCGCGGCGGGTAATGACGGTCGCAACACGGATGTGCAACCAAATTATCCTTCCGACTATGCGCTGTCGAATGTTGTTTCTGTGGCGGCAACGAACTCGGGTGACACTCTCGCGAGCTTTTCGAACTTTGGCACACGCACGGTTTTATTGGGAGCCCCCGGCGTCAGCATACTGAGCACGACTCCCAACAACACCTATAGCTTCTTCAGTGGCACGTCCATGGCCACGCCGCATGTGACCGGGGCTGCCGCGCTGCTGTGCGCCGCGAATCCGAATCTCAGCGTTAATCAACTTCGCGCCTTGTTGTCATTCAATGGCGACGTCGTTTCCGCGCTTCAGGGTCAATCGCTAAGCGGGCGACGGCTGAATGTCTTCAAGTCTCTGCAAGCGATGAACGAGGGAGATACTACTCCGCCCGGAACCGTCGGCGCCTTTCAAATTGCCACCCAGAATGGACGCAATGTGACTCTTTCGTGGAATGCGTCCGGCGATGACGGGGCGGCGGGACAGGCGTCGCTTTACGACGTCAGCTTTGTCGATCAAGCGACTAGTGCAGTAGTTCCACTTACAAGTTTGACGCCGGCCATCTCTGGCGCGGCACAAAGCATTAACGTAAAAGTTCCCTATCGTCACACCGCAGGAACATTTCGCGTGCGAGAATTCGATAACGTCGGAAACGAAGGAACGCCCGCGACGATCTCAGCCAGCATTCCTCCAAACTTTGCCGACCCGTACTCGACTGCGGTGAACTCGCCTGCGTCGCTGTCGACGGGAGGAACAGGCCTGGGTCTGACCTTCGATGATCGTTACCTGGAGAACTTTCAACTTCCGTTCTCTTTTCCTTTCTTCGGACAGCTTTATAACACCATCACGATCTCGACGAATGGAAATCTCTACTTTTCGACACCGCCAAAGAGAAGTAATGGAGATGCCGACGATGTGCCCGGATCCGTGGCTGACCTCGCATCGTCGAAGATGATTGCGGGCATGTGGGACGATCTGGATCTGCGGACCTCTCGAAGAGCCGACGCCGATGTTTACGTTGCATACCCTGATGCGACGCGCATCATCTTTCGCTGGCAAGGCGTCCAGTTCGGCGACGGCACTACTGGGGCTCCGATCAACTTTGAAGTTGAGTTGCGCAACAATGGAACAATCACAACTCGTTACGGCTCCGGCAATATTAATCTTAATCCGGTCGTGGGTATCTCAGACGGTGAACCCGATCCTTACGTGATCGATTCGCTGACTTCTGAATTGAGTCTCAAGTCACTGACCAACGCCCCAAGCGTAGTATTTGCTCCGCGATCGACGGTGCAATTCACCGGCGCGAATTATACCGTCAGCGAAGGCGATGGACATGTAAACGTCATCTTGAATCGCACCGGGGACGCAACCAGCGCCGCCGTCAGTGTGACTACCAGCGATACCGCCGGGACGCAGAATTGCAACGTCGCAAACGGCAAAGCCTCTTCACGTTGTGATTACATAGCCACTATCGGCGCCGTACGCTTCGCCGCGGGCGAGACGTCCAAGTCGATTTCAATCCCAATCATCGACGACTCGTACGCCGAAGGCAACGAAACGTTCAGCGTCAGCCTCACCGGTGGTTTCGGCTCCACGATCGGCGCTCAATCAACGGCGACCGTGACGATCATCGATAACGATGGTTCTAACGGTTCCAATCCCAGCGATGTCTCGAGCTTTTTTGTACGGCAGCACTATCTCGACTTTCTGAATCGCGAGCCCGACACGAGCGGTATTGGTTTCTGGACCAACAACATCGAATCTTGTGGAAACAACTTGACCTGCCGCGAACTGCAACGCATCAACACTTCGGCGGCGTTCTTCCTGTCGATTGAATTTCAGCAGACTGGTTACCTGGTCGAACGTCTCTACAAGACCGCTTACGGCGATGCAACTGGTTCGTCCACCGTCGGCGGCGCGCATCAACTCTTAGTGCCAACGATGCGTTTCACTGAGTTTCTACCCGATACGCAGGAGATTGGCCAGGGCGTAATTGTAGGTCAGAGCGGCTGGGAGACGGTTTTGGAAAATAATAAGCAGGCCTTCGCGGCAGAGTTAGTACAGCGCTCGCGCTTCACGACAGCCTTCCCAACTTCGATGACACCTGCGCAGTTCGTTGACAAGCTTAATCTGAACGCACGCCCAGTAGGCGGAGAGAGCGGCGTCTTGACAGCGAGCCAACGTGCCGCGGCGATTGCTTTGTTCGGCTCAGCCACAGACACCAACAACCTGACGGCCCGCGCCCAAGCATTACGACAAGTCGCCGAGAATCAGAATCTATACAACGCCGAATTCAACCGCGCGTTCGTCCTGATGCAGTTCTATGGATACCTCCGTCGCAATCCCAACGACTCACCAGACGCTGACTACACCGGCTACGATTTCTGGCTGACGAAGCTGAATCAATTCAACGGCAACTTCGTCGCCGCCGAGATGGTCAAGGCCTTCATTACTTCGAATGAATATCGTAACCGTTTCGGGCCTTGACCTTGCCGAAATGTGACGAACTCCATCATTGACGAGCAGGCAACTTTCGCCCGAATTCTCGCCACTAATGTCTTTCGTCTGGAAAACTTCACCCGATTTTTGGACTTCCAGATAACCAAGAACCAACGAACCCAAACTCCCGTTAAGCCTTTCAGCTCAGGGCAAGACTTGGCGTAGTTGCTGCAATCCCGGAGGATTCTAAGAGTTGCTCAGTTACTCTCGGTCTCGCAAACGCATTTCTTTGCGCGCAACTCATCCGCAGATCTCGCGTAGAGTCTTGCGTCCTCGTTTCGTTGCAACTGTCTCGCTGCTGCTCACACTCGGCGGTGCGATTGGCGTCATGACGCGACGCAGTCACGCTCAGGAGGGTCTCGTCGACCGCGAAGCAGCTTTTGCGGAAAAGGCAGACAAGATATTGAAGCAGCTCCGTCGCGCTCATGAGGCAGACCGCTCAGCCATAGCCAAAGGTAGATTCCGGAAGGAAGAATCCGAAGTCGAGCAACTTTCAAGAATCGCCGCAATTGAGAGTCATGACAGTCGCACCACCGTGGCGGTTTCGGTAACCTTAGCGGACGATGGCGATGCCGAACTAACGAAGGCCGGTTTCACTGTCGAATCCAGAATCGGCAGCATCGCCACTCTGGAGTTGGACATTGATCGAGTTCCTGATCTTGTTTCTCTCTCAAGTGTCCGCAAAGTGTTCGCGTCAGCCTTTCGGCAGCCGCTCAACGATCGCGCGAGACAAGCCGTGGGAATTGACAATACGGCCGGTCAGCGAGTCGTTTCACAAACCGGCCGCGGCGTTGTAGTTGGCATCATCGATACGGGAATCGATTTTCGTCATCTTGATTTCACCGTACCTGGAAGCGCGGGTCAACAGACGCGAATCAAAGCTCTGCTCGATATGACTGCGTATGGTTCACAATCGCCTGATCCGAATTGGAATTACACTCTGCCCGGCCAAACGGCTGCCATCGGCCATCTCTATTTAGAGAGCGACGTCAACG